>DASWKR010000026.1 GCA_036396535.1 Acidimicrobiia bacterium
ACGAACACTCGCGCTGACAACCACACCACCCACGACGCCTACTTCAACGCGCCCCGACCGCGCCTGAGCGGCCCGATCCGCCGCTCGACGACACCCCACCCACCAGCCGCGCCGTCACCGACACCAGTCGGTGGATCGAGGCTAAACGAGGAAGAAATGGTTGCCCCGCGATCTCCGACACCTGGATCATGACCACCGCCGGACACGCTCGCTTACCTTGACCCGCCACCGCAGCGCACGAGGACACGGGGACGCGCCGCGTGGCCTCCGTGGATCCAGGGTGATCCGACGGCCCGCCCCGCGAACTCAAATTCCCGCGGCCTGTCCCTGTCCGCGGCCTGAACGCCGATTTCGGCCGCGAATCCCCTGGTCGCAGCGTTGTTGGGACAGAGCCGAGCCTACAGGCCGGCTCACCGTCACACTCTCCCTACTGTCCCCAAGCCATTTCCGAGGGCTGGAGGCGACAGGATTCTCAGATTCTTGTCGGTATCACCACCGGCTCCGGCCGACGACCTCCAGGCCGGCGCAGGTCCGCACCGTTCGTCAGCTCAACACCGAGCTCACCGAGAGCTGTTGGCACTGATCCCGCCGGTCGCTGATCGTCACACGACGACGGCTTCGAGGGCGGTCCACTGGTACTGCTCGCCGGAGCGCTCGCCGCGGAGGTCGAAGCCGGCGTCAGCCAACATCCCTCGCCACTGCTGCTGGCTGCGGGTGCGGCAGCACGTTGCGCATCAGGTAGAGGTCGGCGGCGCCAGGAACGGCGAGGAAGAAGTCGCCACCCTCGATGCGCACGCGGTCGGCCACGGCGGACTCGGCGCTGCTCCAACGCGCCGCAAGCGGCCGACCGGCAGCTCCCGCTCCCCCACCGCCCCACCTTGCCCTCGCGACCGGGGACCAGCGCGCGGCGATCGACTCAGCCGCCCAGCACCTCGATGCGACATGCAGGCCCCGACGCCGCCGCCAGCCGCTGATCGGTGGTCACCAACGTTGCGTCGAGCGCCTCGGTCAGCGCCACGTACATGGCGTCCCAGCCGCGGACGTCGGACCGGAGCGTCCAGGCTCGATCGAGGAGCGGGCGGTGGCTGTACCGCTGGCCCGGCCAGGCGAACAGGTCGTCGACAGCCTGGCTCGCCGCGGTCGAGTCGAGCCGACCCTCCATCCAATGGCGCCGGATGACGGAGAAGACCTCGACGTCGAGGACGTGGGGGGCGGCATGGTCGGGATCGGCGGCGATCCGTGCTCGCATCACCTCAGCCTGAGGCGTGTCGGCCACGATCTCGTAGAGAACCGACGCGTCAACGACGAGCATCGGGCCAGTCGCCCCGCAGCTCGTCGAGCGCCTCGACGACAGCAGCGGTATCGATGGTCGACGCGCGGCGCCTGGTCCGCGCCAACCACTCCTCGATGCTGGGCCGGGCGGCCAGACGCGCCGCTTCGACCCGCAGCAGCTCGGGCACCGACAGGCCGGCGGCGGCAGCCCGCTCGCTCAGGGCGGCATAGACCTCGTCATCGAGATCGCGGATCTGGATTGTCTTGGGCACGACCCTCAGCGTACATGCTGCCTTGCATGATGTCATGCGCCTCTGCATGTACGGGATCGCTCGCTCTCTGGCGCGCCAGAAGGGCGGTTGCAGCGTGTGCAACCGAGGGTGGTCCTGGGACGAAGAGAACCTCTCGGCAGTCGATGACGACCTGGAAGCCGGCGCGCTGGTCTACTCAGCCCGTCGCGCCTGGCCATTCGAGGACGACCGATCCGATGAGCACCGCCCGGCTGCCGCTGGCCTCAGCGAGCCGGCTCCTCATACGAGAGCGAGTGGCATGCGCCGCTCCGTCACCTCCGATGATGCGCTCCGTCGCCCCGTGATCTCAGAATCTCGCGGCCTATCCGCGGCCTGGCGGCCGATTTCGGCCGCGAACTCCCAGGTCACAGCGCTTCTGGCACAGAGCCCCGCCTATAAGCCGGCTCACCGTCTTACCCCCTCTGACCTGCACGTTTACAGTCGGAGGGGGTCGGCGTGACACGCGCGTGACACAAGAAGTTGGGATCGTGCGTGATCTCCCGTGATCTTGCCGGTGCTTCGTCACTGGCGAAGGTCTCCTGAGCCCGCGAGAGCTCGAGGGCGTTGCCCGCCGAGGACCTCACTCTTCGTGGTCGCTGGGACCTCCGGGTTTACAACCCTCTCGCCGTTGCAGTCCGTCGCGTCCATGCCAGTCGGGTTTCCTACGATTCAGCTCGTGCGCCACGCCGTGTACCTACCCCCGTTCGGTTCCTTCGGTGACGTTCACGCGCTCGTGGAGCTGGCGGTGCTCGCCGAGGAGTCGGGTTGGGACGGCTTCTTCCTGTGGGACCACATCCAGTACGAGGAGCCCGTCTCGCTCTGCGACACCTGGATCGCCCTTGCGGCCGTCGCGTCCAACACGTCGAGCATCCGGCTGGGGCCTCTGATCACGCCGCTGCCGAGACGGCGACCCTGGAAGGTCGCCCGAGAGGCGGTGACGCTCGACCATCTCAGCGGTGGACGTCTCGTGCTCGGCGTAGGGCTCGGCATCGACTTCTGGGGCGAGTTCTCGGCGTTCGATGGCGAGGCCACCACCGATGTCGTTCGCGCTGAGATGGTCGAGGACGGCATCGAGATCATCACCCGCCTGTGGTCAGGCGAGCCCACGTCGTACCGGGGTCGGCGTCTGGCCGTCTCCGACGCCCAGTTCCTTCCGCGCCCGGTACAGAAACCCGGGATTCCGATCTGGTCGGCGATGCTCTGGCCCGCTTCCAAGCCGGGCCCTGTGCGGCGGGCCGCCCGCTGCGACGGTGTGATGCCCTTCACCGGCGCTCCCATGACACCGGACCAGGCTGGAGCCGCCCATGCGGCCGTCGCCGCCGAACGCGGCGACACCGACTTCGATCTCTGCGTGTGGGGCGACCTCGACCACGCCGCCGACTACGAGGCCGCCGGGGTGACCTGGCTCGTCGACGCACCAGGCCCTGACACGCCGCTGCCAACGGTTCGGTCTGCGATCGCCGATGGGCCTCCGAGACCCCACTGAGACCCCGATCGTCCATGGCCGAAACGCGAATCCGGGTTGTCCACAGTATGATCACAGCTTCTTCCCCTTTCGGTCCACAGCCGCGGTCTGCGAGACTCACACTGATGTAGTTTCCACTATGTGAGTTCCCTGCTGGGGAGGCCGCCGTGAGCGTGCTCGGCACCCGCGTCTCGGACGAGACCGTCAGATATCAACTCCTCGCCCACGCCGAGTGGGACCGTGACGCGAACCTGCGCGACGTTCTCGACCGCAAGGACCTGCTCGCACAGCCCGCGCTCGTTGCGTCCTTGCTGGCCGAGCGCCTCTCGAGCGGAACGCCCGCCACCGCCCCCATGTCCTGCTCGTACCCGAAGGACGATGGGACTTATCGCACGACGTGGGTGCTCGATCCCTTCGACGAGCTGCGCTACTCGCTCCTCGCATCAGCCGTCGCTCCTCGGGTCAACGCCACGCTGCCCAACGATCGGATCGTTCTCAGCACGAGGTTCATCGAGTTCGGTCGACGCGTATACGGCGCTGAGGGGTGGCGCACCGCACGTCGCCGTCAGGGGTCGGTCGTGACTCGGACCGGCCCGCACCCCGTGGGGGGAATCGACGTCGAACGCCAGTACGAGACGTGCCCCCTGAGCGGGATCGAGACCGCCCTCAACAGCTGCGGCGTCGACGGCTGGCTGGTGGACGAGACGATGGCAATGCTCCAAGAGCTCGCGGCGTGGCCAGCGACCGCTGGCATCCTCGTCGGACCGATGGGATCCGCCATGTTTGGAACGCTGTCCCTCCTGTCCCTAGATCGATTGCTCGCCCGACTCCAAGTGCTCTACGAGCGTTGGGGCGACGATGTCACAGCCTCGACTCAGAACGAACGCCACTTCACCGAGATCGTCACGGCTGTCAGCGATCTGCTCGCTCCGGCCCAACGGCTGAACGCCAGCAAGACATGGTTCGGGGAGACGGCCGACCACGCTCCGAGCGGAACGGAGTTCGGGAAGCCACAGGAGCCGGTATCTGCAATGCGCGGTTACACGGGTGATCCGTCGGAGTTGAGCCGGAGACGTGCCCCCAACCACCCGGACAATATTCGAGCGGGGCATCGCCCCGAAGTGCCGGTGCAGTGAAGGGGAGGCCGCCATGCTGCCCCATAAGATCACCCCGACCGTCGGCCCCACCTCCGCCAGGATCCCCCGTGCAACCGGCGTTTCGGTCAGGTTGAGGATCGGACGCGGGATCTCGTCAGCTGGCGCGGTGTCGGGCTCGCAGCACGATGTCGTCGACGTGGTGGGAGGCAGAGGTGGCCCCGGCCGGCCGGGGTCGCGTTTCGTGGACTTCGATGTCCCATGCCGATGAACTGGCGATCGCCGCTGCGAACTCATCGACCCGCACGTAGGCGTCAGGGTCGAAGGGACGGCTGTGGGCGAGCGTGTCGATGGGTTCACGCATGGGTTCGAGGTCGTGGCTGACCACGAGCAGCGTGCCGCCGGGAGCGACCGCGTTCAGCAGGTTGCGGACGGCGCGCTGGTCGGGAGTGCGGGGGATCGATGCGTACTGGGCCGACACGAGGTCGAACGCTCCGGCCTCGAAGGCGTCGAGGGTGTTCGCGTCCGCATGCTGGCACTCGACGTGTGCGCCGCGCCGCTCGACCTCCGCTGCGACGCGGGTGAGGGCGCGCTGTGAGATGTCCGTCGCGGTCACGCTCCACCCCTGCTCGGCCAGCCAGAGCGCGTCGCCGCCCTCGCCGGCGCCGACGTCGAGGGCGCGGCCGGGGCTGAGGCCGTTGATCTCGTTGACGAGTGTGCCGTTCGGATTGCCGCTCCACATCTGGTCGCCCCCGTAGCGGTGATCCCAGTCGGCCTCATAGGCCGATGGTCGGGCGGCGGCCTGGATGTCGTCGTCGGCGAGGCTGAAGCTGATCATGCCGCCGACTCGACTGCCGTTGGCGGCGGCCTGCAGCACCTGTTGGCTCGGGTCGGTCACGTTGCCAGCCGCGTAGAGCCCCGGAACCGCCGTCGCCCCCGTCGCGTCCGTCTCGACGAAATCGCCGAGTCCGGTCGGGTGCTCGGCTGGTTTGAGACCGAGCGCTGCGAACGGCTCGGCGCGCACCCGGAACCGTGTGCCGATCACGACCGCGTCGGCGTCGATGCGGTCGCCGTCGGTCAGCTCGACCGCCGCGACGTGCCCGTCATCGCCCGTGACGATGCGCCGGACGCGGGCGTCGACGACGTCCACCCCGGCGGCCCGCATGGCACTGACCTCGGCGTTGTCGGCATCGACGCCCTCGTGCAGCACCAGCGTGAACCGGGCGCTCAGCTGGCGGAACAACCCGGCGGGATGCAGACGCATCGGGTGGGTGACGATCTGGACGATTCGCCGGTCCCGGACCTCGAATCCGTGGCAGAACGGGCAGTGGATGACGTCGCCGCCCCAGTGTTCGGCAAGGCCGTCGATTTCGGGGAGCTCGTCGACCAGACCGGTGGCGGCAAGCACCCGTCGGGCGATCACCGTGTGGCCACCGACGAGCTCGACGCGGAGGCGGCCGTCGTCGGTGCGGGTCACGTCGACACCGCGGCCGGCAATGACCTCACCCCCGTAGCTGCGGACCTCGTGACGACCGATCGCGGCCAACTCCGACGGCGGAAGTCCCTCGTGTCCGAGATAGCTGTGCATGTGCGCAGCGGGGGCGTTGCGCGGCTCGCCAGCGTCAACGACGATCACCGAGCGGCGCTGGCGTCCGAGCTGGAGAGCAGCGGCGAGCCCGGCGGCCGAACCGCCGATGACCGCAACGTCGCAGTGCCGCTCGACGGCGCGGGGTGCGTGTTCACTCATGGACTCGACGATACGCTGCGACGCGCCTGCTGCAAGTAATCTTGCGATATTCTCAAGAGCGAGACGGGGGGCACGCCGCCATGAGCGAGCTGAACGAGATCGAGCAAGTGGTGCGCACTCGCCTGCGCAGCCTGCGCAACACACTGGGCCTGTCGCTCGACGAGCTCGCCGCCCGCACAAACCTCAGCCCCTCCACGATCAGTCGGGTCGAGACCGGCAAGCGAACGATCAGCCTCGACATCCTGGTGCCGCTTGCTTCGGCCCTCCAGGTCGACCTCGATGCGTTGCTAGACGTGTGCAGCGACGACGACGTGGTCATCCGCCCGGCGCCGAGCACCTCCGGCAAGCGCACGACCTGGAGGCTGAGCCGCCCGACCGGCAACACGATCGCGGTCAAGATGCGACTCGAACCGACACGCAAGAAGCCACATCAACGGGTCCACCCCGGTCACGACTGGTTCTTCGTCCTCGACGGGCGAGTGCGCCTGTCCCTCGGCGAACGCGAGATCCTCGTCGAAACCGGTGAAGCCGCCGAGTTCGGCACCATGACGCCGCACGCCTTCGCAGCAATCGACGGCCCGGCCGAGCTCATCATGATCTTCGACCGCGACGGCCAACGCGCCCACATCCATCACGAAACCGACGGCGACTCCACGCACTAGTGGTCCGTCGCGGATTTGGTCTGGTGGGTGAGGGCGGCTCGGCCTCGGCGGACCTTGGCGATGATCTCCTCGGCGGTCTTGTGCCAGATGAAGGGCTTGGGGTTCTCGTTCCACTCGTCGGCCCATTCGTCGATGG
>DASWKR010000027.1 GCA_036396535.1 Acidimicrobiia bacterium
CGGTCGGCTCGACCTGCAGGTCCTCGAACTTGTCGCCGCCTGCGACGGCGCCGCTGAGGCGCTTCCCGTCGAAGCGGAGGGCCCACTGGGCCGCTCCGTCGAGCCTGCCGACGATGTGCGCCACCCGCCGGATGACGTACAGGTCGGCCGTGTTCTTGCCGACGACGAGCTCGTTCGACACCCGCGCCGAGCCGGCCGCCTCGGCGACCGCCGCGACGATTGCCTTTCTCACCTCTTTGTTGGCGACGGTGCCGCGCACCGCCACCGACCCGTCTCCGGATGCGACGATCTCGAGGGTCGGGACCGCCTGTTTCTTGACGGTGATCGTCGCCGCCGTCGGGATGTCCGGCCCGAGGGCCCGCTGCAAGGCAGACCGCACGGCGGCCTCGGATGCCTTGTCGTACACCGTGCCGGTGAGCTGGGCGCCGTGCACACCGAGGACGAGCTGGCCGTCGGTGACCATCGGCAGGAGGGCGGCTGCGGCGGCGGCCTCGTTGAGCCACAGCGGCCGGGCCAGAGAGCTGTCGGCGACGAGCTCGTTCGTGACGGACGGCCCATACAGCGAGAGGCCGACCCGCGATATGGCGGCGACGGTCCGGGCGTCGGGGAGGGCCCCGTCGAGGACCATGCGTCCACCGTTCACGGTCAGGGTGATCTCGGCGGGCTCGCCCTCCGGCACTGTCGTTGTCGTCGTGGTCGGAGCCGCGGTCGTGGTGGTGGTCGTCACGACTGGGACGACGGGAGCGATCCCCGCCTCGAACTGGACGCCCCCGATCCCGGACACGCCGGCGAGCGCCGCCTCCGCCCTGCGGCGGGATGCGGCGTCGAGTGTCGCGAACACGGTGCCGTTGCGGCCGGAGAACACGACGTTCTCGACGGCGACGTTCGCCTCGGCGAGGGCCGTCCGCGTCGCATCCTCGAGGCCCCGTTCCTGGGCTCGGATGCCCCACGGGACGGCGACGAGGAGCAGCGCCCCGACCCCGGCGAACCACGGCCACAGGTGGCGCAGCGTCGGATAGATCGCCCAGTTGGCGGGGTTGAGCTGGTCCCTCGAGATGTCTGGCCGTCGCATCGCCATGTTTCATCGGCAGGGGACGGCGAAAACCGAAGCGTGGCGAGTTCGACCCCGCCAGGGCCCCCGTCAGCTCTCCAGCATGCGGGCCAGGAGGGAGGCGCGCGACACCGAGCGACCCGCCTCGAAGGCCTCGGGGTACTCGGCCTTGAGGCGGGCGATCGTCTCGTCGTCTATGATGCTCCGGTTGATCTCGAGCCCGGCGAGCCCGATCCCGGTCTCGGCGCCCACGGTCTCGAGGGCCCCGTAGAGGAACGCGACCTCCTCGTCGTCGCCCTCGAGGTTGGCGGCGTTGGCGAACCCCCACCCGAAGAGGGCGATCGCCGAGCTGTCGTCGGCGGCGGCGACGAGGGGGATGCCGCGACGCAGGTACTCTCGAGCGCCGGCCGGGTCGCCCATGCGGGCCGCCACGTGCGCCAGCTCGAACACCGCCCAGCATTCCCCGAAGACGTCTCCGAGCTCCCGGTAACGGTCGGCGGCCTCTAGGAAGTGCTCTCGGGCGACTTCGAGCTTCTCCTGAAAGGTGGTCACGTTGCCCAGGCCCCAGTGGGCGTTGGCGATGCCTTGGGCGTAGCCGACCCTCTCCGCCACCTCGAGGCTCTCCCGCGCCAGTTCCTCCCCGCGTTCGAGGCTGCCGGTGTACGTCCAGTGGAACATGAGGTTGTAGAGGGCGTCGGCGACGTCGTGCTCGTCGCCGTGCTCCCGCATCAGCTCGAGGGCCTCGGTGTAGTGGCGGCCGGTGAGGTCGAGGTCGCCCGACCAGTAGGCGATGCCGCCGGCGGCTTCGAGGCCTCTGGCGCGGGTGCGCGGGTCGGCGCCCGGCATGGCGAGGATGGTGGCGATTCGGCCGGACGCCTCCTCGACGTGGCCCCGCGTATGCCAGAAGCGCCACAACGCCGAGATGAAGCGCAGGGCAGTGTCGGCGTCTCCCTGTTCGACGGCGCATGTGACGGCGTTCCTGAGGTTGTCGTGCTCGGCGGTGAGCCGGTCGAGCCACAGACGTCGGTCGGCCCTGGTCAGCTCGGGGCCGGCCCGCTCGGCGAGTGCCAGGTAGGCGTCGGCGTGGCGGCGGCGGGTGAGCGCCAGGTCGCCACCGGCGGCGAGGCGCTCCTCGGCGTATTGCTGGATCGTCATCAGCATGTGGAATCGGGTGTCGGTCGACAGGTCGGTGCGGCGCAGCAGGCTGTTGTCGAGGAGCAGGGCGAGGGCGTCGAGGACCGGGATGTCGAGCTCGTTGTCGGGATCGCACACGGCTTCGGCGATGTCGAGCGTGGCACCGCCTGCGAACACCGAGAAGCGTTCGAAGACCCGCTTGACCGGGTCGAAGAGGAGGTCGTAGCTCCAGCCGATGGCGCCGTTCAGGGAGCGCTGCCGCTCGGGTAGGTCGCGTGCGTCGGTCTTGAGGATCTGGCTGCCGAGCCGCTCGAGGATGGCGGAGGGGGAGAGGACGTTGACCCTCGACGCTGCCAGCTCGATGGCGAGTGGGAGGCCGTCGAGCCGCTCGGCGAGCTGAGCGACGGCGGCGACTCCCTCGGCGTCGAGGGTGAATCCGGGCCGGACCGCGGTGGCCCGCTCACGGAACAGGGCGACCGCCTCGGGCTCGTCTCCGTCGTCCTCGGTGCTGAGCGGCGGGACCGGGTACTCCTGTTCCCCCGATACCCGTAGGGCGGCGCGGGACGTCACGATGATCTTCGTGTTCGGGGATGCCCTGAGGATCTCGGGGACCAAGGCGGCGCCTTCGAGGACGTGCTCGTAGTTGTCGAGGACGATGAGGTAGGAGCGGTCGGCGAGGTGGCCGAGGAGGAGCTCGTGGGCGCCGCCCTTCTCGCCGGTCGGCCAGCCGCCGATCGTGTCGAGGATCGTCGACGAGATGAGCGACGGGTCCGAGATCGAGGCGAGGGCGACGAAGTAGGCGCCGTTGGGGAATCGGGCTTCGCTGCGGCGAGCCAGCTCGATCGAGAAGCGGGACTTCCCGGTGCCGCCCGGTCCGGTCAACGTGAGGAGGCGGGTGCCGGCGAGGAGCTCCTCGGCGCGGGTCAGCTCCCGGTCGCGCCCGATGAAGCTGGTGAGCTGCAGCGGCAGCGTCGACCGGGCCGGTCCTGTGAGCCGCAGCGGCGCGAAGTCGGACGGCAGCCCGTCGATCGACAGCTGCGTGAGGGTCTCCGGTGCCGGGAAGTCCTTCAGCGTGAACTCGCCGAGATCGCGTGCCGCCGTGCCTTCCGGGAGGTCGGTGCCGATCACCGCCACCGTCGACGCCGAGAGGAGGATCTGCCGGCCGTGGCCGGCCGCTCCGATCCGGGCGGCCCGGTGCACGTCGAGTCCGACATAGTCGCGGCCGCCGAGGATCCCCTCCCCGGTGTGCAATCCCATGCGGACCTTCACCGTGGCGCCGCCCGGCCAGTCCCGTGATGCGATCTCACGCTGCGCCGCGGCCGCCGCGGCGACGGCACCCTTCGCCGAGGCGAACACGATGAAGCAGGCGTCGCCGTCCTCCGAGACGAAGTGGCCTCCCTGCGCCTCGGCGGCCGTCCGGATGACGGTCTGCTGGGCCTCGAGGATCGCCGGGAAGTCGCCCGGGTGGGCTCGGTACAGCTCGGTCGAGCCTTCGATGTCGGTGAACAGGAACGTCACGGTGCC
>DASWKR010000028.1 GCA_036396535.1 Acidimicrobiia bacterium
CGTTCACGTACACACGGACGGTGTTGCGGAGCGCGAAGCCTCGAGCGATCAGCCACTCGCGGTAGCCGTCATCAAGCATGGTCGACCTGCCCCGGATTGGTGCCCTCAGGCCACGCGTCGTGCGCTGCCCGAGCAGCCAGCAGAGCAGCCAGGCCCTCCTTTACGCCCCGAACAGCGAGCTGGAGCGGTCCCCCGGCGACCCACGCGGGCCGGTCGTATCGGCCCTCAGCGAGCCGCGACTCGACGCTCTGCACGACGAGGAAGTCGACGAGCGGCTCGTTCCTTGCGATGTGCGCCGCGATGGCGCACAACTGCGACGGGCTCAGGGGATGCTGCGACTCATTCGACACTCGCGTCGCGAAGTCGACGAGCAGATCCCACAACTCAGCGACCTCATCCTCGGCATACGGGTGTGCGGAGCCGAGAGCGAGCTCGACTGCCATCCGGGCGTTGTCCTCGAAGTCTTCCGAGTAGACCACAGGTCACCTCCAGGTGTCCCTCCGTGAGCAGATAACTGCTCGACTCTGGAGCGGATCAACCTGGCGATTTCCCTCTGCGCACAGCGTTAGGCCGGGCCTTGTTACAAATCAGCTGCTCTGGCCAACTGAGCTACGCCAGCGAAGCGGCCGGCGCCAAGCGCCCTCGGTCATTGTACCGGCGTCCTCACCCTCGCCACCTCGAAGCATGCGATCGCCGCGGCAGCCGACACGTTCAAGCTTTCGACACCTGCGCCCATCGGGATCCTGGCGGTGACGTCGACCCGCTCCCCGGCGAGGCGGCTCAGCCCCGCCCCCTCGGCCCCGAACACCAGGGCGCACGGCTCACCGAGCAGGTCGAGGCCGAACAAACTCCTCTCTCCCGCTCCCGTGAGGCCGATCGTCCACACGCCGAGGCGGGAGAGTTGCCTCAGCGCCTCGGGGATCGAGCCAACGACTGCGACGGACGCCGACTCGAATGCGCCCGCGGCAGCCTTGAAGGCCGTCGCTCCGAGAGGCGCAGATCTGCGCCCCGGCACGACCAGACCGCGCATCCCTGCCGCCACCATGGAGCGGACGACGGCACCCGTGTTGCGGGGATCCTCGACGTGATCGAGCACGACGACGGCGGCCGGGTCGTTCGAGGCGAGGCATTCCTCGAGCGACACGAGCACGATAGGTGTTGCGGTTGCGACCACACCCTGCGGCCTGTCCGTGCCGGCGAGCGGACCCACGTCCTCGACGACATGGACGATCACTCCCGCCTCCTCGGCGTGGACGATGAGCGCCGCCACGTCGTCACGGGTCGCCCTGCGCCGCTCGACCGTCAGCAGCTCGACTCGGCCTGCTGCGAGCGCCGCCGCGATCGCGTGGACGCCGGCGAGGTCAGCTCCGATGCCAGCGGGTGCCATCGACCGTGTCCGTGGCGACGATTCCGACCTCCGCCAGCCCGTCGCGAATCGCGTCGGCCGTGGCGAAGTCCCGGTCGGCTCGCGCCAGGGCGCGCCGCGCCAGCAGCGCCTCGATCGTCGCCTCGGCTTCGGGCGGGGCAGCCACACCCACGTCGAGTGCGAGACGGGACAGCGCGTCCGCCAGGTCGACGACCCCCTCTGGCTCGTCCTCGATCCCGAGCACGGATGCGATCTCGTCGTATGCGGCCGTCAATGCGGCGGCGTCGCCCCCGTCGTCGATCGCCCGGTTCCCGTCCCTCACCAAGTCGAACAGCACTGCCAGCGCCCCGGCGACGTCGAGGTCGTCGTCCATCGCCTCCCGGAAGGCCGCCAGATGCTGGCTGCTGGGCTCGTCCTCCACCGGGCCCGGGGTCCTCCTGCGGAACGACCAGAGGCGCTCGAGGGAGGACTCGGCGTCGGCGAGCGCCTCCTCCGTGAAGTCGAGCGGCCTGCGGTAGTGGGTGCGGAGATAGAAGAGCCGCACCGCCACCGGCCGGTACTTCTCGAGGGCTTCGAGCAGGTCGATCACGTGCCCAGTCGACTTGGACATCTTCTCGCCGGCGAGGTTCACCATCCCGTTGTGCATCCAGTACCGGGCGAAACGGGTGCCCATGGCCGCTTCGGACTGGGCCACCTCGTTCTCGTGGTGGGGAAAGACGAGGTCTCCACCTCCACCGTGGATGTCGAAGCCGTCCCCGAGGTATGACCGCGCCATGGCGGAGCACTCGATGTGCCAGCCGGGCCGGCCCGGACCCCACGGCGACTCCCACTTCGGCTCGCCGGGCTTGGCCGCCTTCCAGAGGGCGAAGTCGAGCGGATCCCGCTTCAGCTCTCCGAGCTCGACGCGGGCGCCGCTCCGGAGCTCGTCGACGTTGCGGCCCGACAGCTTGCCGTAATCCGGGTAGCTCCTCACAGAGAAATAGACGTCGCCGCCGGACTCGTAGGCGTGACCGGCCGCGATCAACCTGTCGATGAGGTCGACCATCTCAGGGACGTGCTCGGTCGCCCGCGGCTCGATCGTCGGAGCGAGCACCCGCAACGATCGATAGGCCGAGGAGAAGGCCTCGGCCGACTCGGCGACGACCACGTCGATCGAGGTATCCCGCTCCTCGGCGGCGGCGATGATCTTGTCGTCGATGTCCGTGATGTTCCTCACGTACGTGACGTCGATTCCGAGCCACTCGAGGTAGCGCCGCAGCACATCGAAGACGACCGCATAGCGGCCGTGGCCCAGGTGGGGCCGCGACTGGAGCGTGGCGCCGCACACGTACATCCCGATGGCGCCTGAGCGACGTGGCTCGAGCTCGACGAGGCCGTGGTGGAGGGTGCTGAAGACCCGCATGGCGAGTGATGCTATCAGTGGGTCGTCTCGGGCCTCTCGGGAGCTCCCGACCAGGCGGCCCTCCGGCACACGGCCTGCCGCCCGTTCGCTTATGCTCCCGGGCAGACGAACGTGCATCTCACCAGGCCACCCCACCGTCCGCTCGTCTTCGCCCATCGCGGCGCCTCCGCGCTCGCACCTGAGAACACCGTGGCCGCCTTCGCACGGGCGGTGGAGGTCGGCGCAGACGGGGTCGAGCTCGACGTCCGCCTCACGCGCGACGGGACGATGGTCGTCCACCACGACGCCTCGATCCCACGGTTCGGGATCATCGCCGACCGCACGTTCGACGACCTGAGGACCGCCGCCCCGTCCGTCCCGACCCTCGAAGAGGCCGTGGCCGCCTGCGCCGACCTCGTTGTGAACATCGAGCTCAAGAACGACCCGGCCGAGCCCGACTTCGACGGCGACCACAGCGTCGCCGACCTCGTCGTCGAGTGGGCGGCGCGGTGGCGCCACCGGGTCGTCGTCAGTTCCTTCAACCACGACACCGTGACCCGGGTCAGGCACTTGGACCCGGCGGTGGCAACGGGTCAGCTCGTCGACAGGACTGCATACCTCGACTCCGAGCTCGACGGGGCGGCCGAATCCGGCCACCTCTATGTCATCCCGCACAAGCGTCACATGCGGTCGGACCCGGCCGGCGTGGTGGCGGCGGCCGCCGGGCGCGGCCTCCAGCTGATCGTCTGGACCGTTGACGGAGCCCGCAGCCAGCGGGAGCTCGCCGCCGCCGGGGTCGCCGCCATCGTCTGCAACAACCCGAAGCGGGCGCTGGCGCGCCTCGGATGACGCCTCAGGTGACCTCTCCGTGACCAGCCACCGAGGCGACCGCCATGGCGGCGATTCCCTCATCGCGGCCCGTGAACCCCAACCCGTCCGTCGTCGTGGCTTTGACTGAGACGTGTGAGATCTCGAGGTCGAGGACGGAGGCAACCCGCCTGCGCATCGCCTCGCGATGGGGGGCGATCCTGACGGCCTCGGCCACGATCGTCACGTCGACCGACGTCACCGTGTACCCGGCCTCTTTCGCCATCCCGGCGACGCGGCCGAGAAGATCCATCGAGTCTGCGCCGTGCCACCGTGGGTCGCTCGAAGCGAAGTGGTCACCGATGTCGCCGAGGCCTGACGCACCGAGGATCGCATCGGTGAGGGCGTGTGCCGCGGCGTCCCCGTCCGACGTGCCTGCGAGCCCGCGCTCCGAAGCGACGATCACCCCGCACAACACGAGGGGCCCGTCTCCGCCAAATCTGTGGGCGTCGTAGCCCCAGCCGGTCCTGATCACACCTGCTCCCTGGGAAGGTGCGAGGCTACCCGACCGCCTGGGCCTCGGTCGTCGGCCTGGCGAAGATCATGCGCCCGACGCTCGTGCGCAACACGTTGACGACCTCGACGTCGACATGATCGCCTATCAGGCCGTCTCCGCCTGCCACGACGACCATCGTGCCGTCGTCCGTGTACGCAACACCCTGGCCGGGCTCAGTGCCGGACCGCTCGATCTTGACGGACATGTGGTCTCCTGCGGTGAAGGCCACCCGGAGCGACTCGCCGATGGCGTGGGGATTGACCACCCGCAGCCCGCGCAGCCCGGCATTGCGCGCCAGGTTGTGGTCGGTCGTGACGATGGCGGCATCGTGCCGCTCGGCCAGCGTCATCAGCTTGGCGTCCACGTCGGCGTGCTCCGGCACGTCGTTGGCGAGCACCTCGAAACCTTGCCCGGCCTGGTCCCTGACCGCATCGAGGACCTCGAGCCCTCTCCGACCTCGACGCCTCCTCCCCGGATCGCCTGCGTCCGCGATCGCTTGGAGCTCGTTGAGCACGAAGCCCGGAACCCAGATGGAACCATGGAGAAGACCAGAGCGAACGAGCTCGACGATCCTCCCATCGATGGCGGCGGAGCTGTCGACGAGGTATCGAGACGACTTCGCCTCCATCTCGGGTGCGCTGGCGAACGGGTCGGCTCTTCGCAGACCGGCGACCGAGAGCAGCTCGTCCGAGCGCGATGCGAAGAGTCGGTAGCCGAACGAGGAGAACACGAGCACGACGAGCGCCGCAATCGGCCAGCCGACGGAGCGGGGCAGCAACGCCACCGCAGGAAGGGCGCAAACCGTGCCGACGACGAGCCCGGTGAGGAGACCGAACGCACCGGCGAAGAGCTCGGGTCCGGTTGCTCGCTGCAGGACGCGTGGCGTGCCGTCGAGTCCCCGGTCGACGAGGCGGCCGAACGTGCCCCCGAGGACGTAGCCGAGGCCGGCACCGATCACGGCGCCGGTGATCACAGCGACGTCCGGGTCGGCGCCGAGTTGCGGAAACCACGACGACCACGCCCGACCGACCGAGAAGCCGACGGCGGTGAACGTCAGCGTCACCAGCAGACGAATCGCTTCGACCATCACGATGGGCCTCCAAAGCCTCGCAGGCGGCGTTCCACAGGGCCTGATGAGCAGATCGGCGCAATCGGGACGACGCTGAAGAGATGACTGAAGACATGTTCGAGCGGGCCGGCGCCGGCGATCGACGGCGCCTGCCGCTACACGGCCTCGACGGGCTCGTCGACCTTGGGTAGCGACCGGTCGAGGCGCTTGATCGCCTCGTCCTCCTCGAGTTGGAGCGCGAATCGAAGCTCGCTCACGATGATGAGGCGCGCCTTGGCGAGCATGCGCTTCAGGGCGGGAGAGATCCCCTTGATCTGCTGGGCGTACGTGAGGTCGCGAACCACTTCGGCCACCTGGAAGATGTCGCCACTGTTGATCTTCTCGGTGAGCAGCTTGTACCAACGGCTCCAGTTCGCCCCCGCTTCCTGAGGCTCCTCACGGAACGTCTGGAACACCTTGCGTGCCATGTTCTTCGAGATCACGGGGCGCACCCCGAGATCGAGCGCCCGGGCGGCGGGTACCCGCACCGTCAGCTGGTCGGTCGCCACCTCCAACACGAAGTACTCGTGCTTGGCGCCGTCGAAGTCGATCCGCTCCCGGCGGATGATCGTGGCGGCGCCGTGGTGTGGATAGACGACCTTGTCGCCGACCTTGAAGGGGATCTTCGGCTTGGAGCTCCTGCCGGGGCCGTCGCCGCCGGTCGATGCGGGGGTGCTCCTCGGCTCTGTCTGCTTCGTCGGCGCCTGCTTCTTGGCGGGAGCCTTCGCCCTGCCGGCGGCGGCGACCTTCGGGGCGGGCTTCTTCGCTGCAGGAGTCTTCGGGCGCGGCCGGCCCGAAGGCTTGGTCGTCTCGGTCGACTTGGTCGACTTGGTCGACTTGGACGTCTTGCTCGCTTGCGACGGCTTCCCGGCTGCGGTTTTCCTGTTCGGCTGTGGCTTCTTCTTGGCAGGTGTCTTCTTGGGTGGCACGTGACTCTCAGGGTCGGGAGGGGGCATTGTACCGCGATGGCGGATGCACCCCGGGCCCGGTGCCGGCCCGCTCCGGCCTCAATCTGCGATCACGCCCCAGATGGAGCCGACCTCGAGGAGCCTGTCGAGGTACGAGCGGAGCTGCCTCGCCCTCGCCTGGCCGACACCCTCGACCTTGTCGAGCTGGGCGACGTCGGCATGGAGCAGCTTCTGGAAGTCGCGGAAATGGCCGATGAGGCTCTCTTTCACGGTCTCAGGTAGCCGAGGCACCCGGGAGAGCGCCCGCCAGCCCCTGGGGCGAACGCTCGTGTCGAGGGGGTCCAGGCCGAGGGCGTTCACGACGGCCGACATGTCGTAGAGGTCGTCCGTCACGAACTGGCCGAGGCGGTCGAGCACCGGGTTGGCGGGCCGCCCACGCCGCTTGGAGTAGTCGGCGTACACGAGCGTCGCCAGCTCGCCGACCCCTTCGACGAGATCAGCCGCCTGGATCGAGAGGAGCTTGCCCTCCCCGCCGAGCTCGACGACGGTGCGTTCGACCCGCTCGTCGAGTCTTCGGATGAGCGCCGCCCGCTGCAGGAGGAGAACGACGTCGCGGACGGTGACGAGGTCGTCGACCTCGTTGCGGGTGAGGTGGTCCTCGGCGTCGGCGAGACGCCGCCGCAGGCGCTCCAGCGAGTTGAGCATCTGATTCGCCTCAGCCTGCAGGTCCGTGGGGCGGCGCAGCTCGTAGCGGCTTCCGCCGAGGAAGACGCTCGCCAGAGAGGTCCCCTCCTCGCTGACGGCTAGCACGGGCGCCCCGGTCTGGGCGGCGAGCCGCTCGGCCGTCCTGAACCTGGTGCCGGTCTCCTTCGTGGCGAGCGTGGGATCCGGGATGAAGTGGACGTTGGCCCGCCTGATGGCGGTGGCAGCCTCGTCGACGACGATGCCGCCGTCCATCTTCGCCAGCTCGGCGACGCGCTGGGCGGTGAACGAGACGTCCTGGAGGAAGAAGCCGCCCGAGCAGACCTCGTCGATCGACGAGCCTGCCCCGAAGAGGATCAGGCCGCCCGTCCCCTGCCGAAGGATGAGCTCCACGGCGTCCCGCAGGTCGGTGCCTGGAGCGAACCGGCGGAGGACCGCCAGCGTGTCGACAGCCTTGGCGTTCATGGCGCCCGAGCGTAGTAGGCGGGCCGTCCACTCCGACGTCGCCAACCGTCCGTGAGCGCATCCGTCGCGCGCCCGGGTTCCGTCACGTCGCTCACGACACCACCGAGATCCTCCCCCTCGTCAGCCCGGCTGCCGCCAGTGCCTCCGGCAGGCGGCGAATGGCGGGGTCGCCCGGTGAGAGCAGCTCGGCGACGTCGAGGCGCGCCGCCTCCTTGCCCCTCCTCTCCGACTGGCTCACCGCCCGCAGCTCGCCCGTGAGGCCGATCTCCCCCCAGGCAGCCAGGCCGTTCACCGGGAGGTTGAGGGCCGAGGAAGCGAGCGCCAGGGCGAGCGGCAGGTCCACGGCCGGCTCGGTCACCCGGAACCCTCCTGCGACGCCGACGTACACCTCGTGACTGTCGAGCGAGATGCCGCCGTGGCGCGCCAGCACGGCCAGCAGCTGGCTGACCCGGGCGGGCTCCAGTCCCTTCACCGACCGCCTCGGCTGCGGAGACGACGTCGACGCGACGAGCGCCTGGACCTCGACGATGAACACGCGACGGCCTTGGGCTGCGGGGAAGAGCACCGACCCCGTCGAGGACGGATCCCGATCGGCCATGAAGAGCCGGCTCGGGTCGTCGATGCCCGCCAGACCCGAATCGCGCATCTCGAACACGCCCGACTGGTCGACGGAGCCGAAGCGGTTCTTCAGAGACCGGAGAAAGCGGAGTCCTCCCGGATCGTCGCCTTCGAGGGCGCAGACGACGTCGACCATGTGCTCGAGCAGCTTGGGGCCTGCGAGGTGGCCGTCCTTCGTCACGTGCCCGACGAGGATGAGGCACGTCCCGGAGCGCTTCGCAGCCGAGATCAGAGCCGCCGCCGACTCCCGCACCTGGGCCACGCCCCCTGCGGAGCCGTCGACGTCGTCGCTCGTGACGGTCTGGATCGAATCGACCACGACCAGGCCCGGCCGATCCGCCTCGATGATGCCGACGATCTCAGCGACGTCCGTGACGGCGACGATGCCCACCTCGGCGCCACCCAGGCCGAGCCGCTCCGCCCGGCGCGCCACTTGTTCAGGCGACTCCTCGGCGGCGGCGACGACGACACCGCTCGTGGCCGCCACCCCGGCCGCCACTTGGAGGAGGAGCGTCGACTTCCCGACTCCAGGCTCGCCCCCGACGAGGACCGCCGTGCCGGGAACGAGGCCCCCTCCCACCGCCCTGTCGAACTCGCCGACCCCGCTGGCGAGCCGGCGAGGAGGGACGGTGCTGACGACGTCCCGCAACATCGAAGGCGTGGCTCGGCGACCGGTGGCGGCGCCGTGCTCCAGGGCGTCCTGCGCCTTGCAGTCCGGGCAGAAGCCCATCCACCTCGCCGCTCGGTAGTCGCAGCTGCGGCACACGTAAGGCATTGCCTCCAACCTCTCACTCGTTCTCGGGAGAGGGTAAGAAACGGGTGTGACGAGAAGCCCGCAGGGCTTCAGCCGCGCAGGAAACGCCTGATCGCCCACACGAGGCCGAATGCAACGATGCCCAGGAGCAAGAGGCCTCCGAGGAGGTTCGTCGCGGTCCAGCCCTCCACCTCGCGTACCGCGACGATGAATGTCATCCGTGGCACAATAACCGCGCCGCGTGTGCTGCCGTTCTGGCGTCATCGGGGGGCGCGGCACCCCGAACGAGGAACTCGAGAGTGGACAACGGGCCCGACCAAGACCAGTTCGACGACCTCTTCGAGCCCTTCGAGCTCGAGGAAGGTCCGGCCGCCGATGCGCCGCCCGAGGATGTCCCGCCTCCCAGCCAGCAGCCGCCCTCCCCCGTTTCCACGCCGCTCAACTGCCCGAGCTGCGGTGCCGCCAATCCCCCTCAGAATCGCCACTGCGAGCAGTGCGGCGCCCGCCTCGGCAAGAGTCCACTCCCGGTCGCCCCACCGCCCGCCGTCAGGACCACTCCCGGGGGCAGGGCACTGAGCGTCTTGGCCGTCGTTGTCGGGATCGTCGCCATCATCACGATCGCCTTCAACCTGACGAGGGGGGAGCCGAATGCCCAGGTCACGACGACCACGATCGCCACCACCACGACGACCGATTTCGAGTTCACCGAGTTGCGGCCGACATCGGTCGAGGCGAGCTCGCATCTCACGGGCTACGAGCCGGACAAACTCCTCGACTGCACCGACGACGAGAAGTACTGGAACGACCAGAGTGCTCGCGGGGTCAACGCTGTGCTCACCTTCCGATTCGCCCAGCCGGTGCAGATCAGGGACATCGAGCTGCAGAACCTCGTCGACAACACGAAGTTCAAGTTGAACTTCAGGATCAAGGACTTCGTTATCACCGTCGACGACCTCGGGACGGAGACGGTGGGGACGCTCCGGGACGTCAACGAGCCGCAGAGCGTCGCCATCGCCAGCCTCAACACCACGTTGGTCACGCTCGAGGTGAGATCGACGTACCCGGCGGAGGCGGTCAACGACAACGCCCCGTTCTCCGAGCTCGCCCTGCAATGCGTTCGGTTCTTCGGAGCGACGGCCGGCTGAGACAGCCGCTACTCCTTCACGTACGGCTGACCGTCGGCGGCGGGCGGCCTGGCCCTACCAACCAGGCCGGCGACCACGAGGATCGTCACGATGAACGGAGCCATGCCCAGGAACTCCGACGGAATGCCCGTCTGGAGGATGCCGAGCGTCTGCGAGAGGGCGTCGGCGAACCCGAACACCAGCCCGGCCGCCATCGCCCCGACCGGGTGCCACCTGCCGAAGATCATCGCGGCCAGCCCGATGAAGCCCCGGCCGTTCGTCATGTTCTCGTCGAAACGCCCGACCGACCCGAGGGTGAAGAAGGCGCCGCCGAAGCCTGCGATGGCCCCACCGAGGATGACGTTGAGGTAGCGAGTCCTGTAGACGTTGACGCCGACGGTGTCGGCCGCCTTGGGGTGCTCGCCGACCGCACGCGCCCGCAGGCCCCACCTCGTCCTGAAGAGGAGGAACGTCAACAGCGCCACGAAGATGAACGCCCCGAACACGAAGATGTTGTGGTCGAACAGGATCGGCCCGATGAGCGGTATCCGGCTGAGCAGCGGGATGCCGAGCGGCTTGTAGATCGGCGCCTGGTTGAGGCCGCTGTTCTCGGCGAGCCACCGCAGCGACAAGAACGACGTAAGGCCCCCGACGAAGATCGTGATGACGACGCCTGCGATGATCTGGTCGACGACGTATCGGATCGCCAGCACGGCGAGCACCCACGCCAGGAGCATTCCGACCAGAACGGCGGCCAACACCCCCACCCAGCTCCCGAGGGGGGCGCCGAGTAACAGGCGGTCGTCGGGCTCCGTGAGCGGGGAGGCCACCACGGCCCCGACGAAGGCGCCGGCGAGTAACTGGCCCTCGATGGCGATGTTGATGACAGCCACCCGTTCCGACATCACGCCGGCGAGTGCCCCGAGCGTGATCGGGACACTGCGTACGATCGTCGCCTTGAGCATTCCGACCATGCTGAACGCCCCGAGGGAACTCTGACCGGTCGCCCACGCCAGGAAGGCGAAGATGAAGATGACGAGGCCGAGGGCGAGCACCAGGTTCTCTCGCCTCCCAAACCCTCTGACGAGCTGGTAGCCGCCGAGCACCGCCAGAGCGATCCCGCAGAACAGCGTCACCCGACCGGTCGACAGCGTCAGGTCGGGCAGCGACGGATCGGTCGGCCTGGCGAGACTGAACGTGAAGTTGCCGAGGTCGCGGCTCCACCTGGCGAAGTAGAACAGCACGAACGCCGCCAGCACCAGGTACGTGATGGCGAGATAGCGCGACCTGCGGATCTCGGCGGTCGTGCGGGCCGGAATCGCGTCTGGGTTCGTCGCCACGGCCGTCATGACGCCCAGCCTTTTGTGACCTGGCCCGTCCCCTCGCCGGTGCGCACCCGGAAGATCGCCCTGATGAGCGCCGGGGCGGCGATGAACACGACCACGAGCGCCTGGATGACGGCGATCAGGTCGATCGGGACGTCCGTCACGACCTGCATGTCGAGACCGCCGGCTCGCAGTGCCCCGAACAGCAGGCCCGCCGCGACGACGCCTGCGGGATGCGACCTCCCGAGCAGGGCGAGCGAGATGGCATCGAAGCCGATCCCCGCAGAGAAACCGGGGCTCGCTCTGAAGAGGAGCCCGTTGATCTGGTTCATGCCGGCCAGCCCGGCCAGGGCGCCGGAGAGGAACATGACGGAGACGTAGATGGTGGTCACCCTCATGCCGGCGTAGTGGGCGGCGTCCGGGTTGGCGCCGACCGCCCTGAACTCGAAGCCGATCGTCGACTTGAACAGCAGCCAGTAGATGCCGTAGGCGGCGATCAGAGCGAGGATGATTCCGAAATGGACCCGCAGGTCCGACCGGTCGAGGAAGCCGAGCAGCCTCGGCAGCCGCGCCGAGGTCGCGATGTCCCTGGAGACCGGGTCCTGCCTCCCCGCAGGCTGGAAGAACGATGTGGAGAGCATCCAGACCACGGCGAGCCCTGCGATCGAGTTGAGCATGATGGTCGTGACGACCTCGTGGGCACCCGTCTTCGCTCGCAGCCAGCCGGCGATGCCTCCCCAGATCCCTCCCCCGATCGCCCCGCCGACGAGGGCGAGAGGGAGGTTCAAGTAGATCGGCAGGTCGAAGGTGATCCCGAGCGCCACCGCAGCCATCCCGCCCATCAGCATCTGCCCCTCGGCGCCGATGTTGAACAGCCCTGCGTGGAACCCGATGGCGACCGCCAGGCCTGCGAAGATCAGCGGAGCTCCGAACTCGAGCGTCGACGAGAACGCCCGCAGAGAGCCGAACGATCCGATGAAGAGCGCCGAGAGAGCGTCGCGTGCCTGATCGAGGGTGTCGCCGAGTTGGTCGAAGCTCGGGTTCTGCCAGAGGTCGATGTCGGAGACCACGATGATCACGGCGCTGACCATCAGGGCGAGGAGGATGGCGAGCACGGGGACGAGAACGGCCCGTCTCCAGTCGAGTCGCGTGCCGAGAAGATCCTCGATGAACCCCGGAGAGTCGGCTGCGCCGTCGGGGCGGTCGCTCATCGGCTCGCCCCCGCCATCGCCAGCCCGATCTCGGCTGCGGTGACGCTCCCGCCCTGATACTGGGCGACGATCTCGCCTGCGAACATCACGATGATGCGGTCGGCGACCGCCATGACCTCGTCGAGCTCCGTCGACACGATCAGGAGGCCCGCCCGGTTGTCTCGCTCCTCGACGAAACGCTCGTGGATGTACTCGATCGACCCGACGTCGATGCCTCGAGTCGGTTGCGAGGCGATGACGAGCTTGACGTCGCGACCGAACTCGCGGGCGACGATCACCTTCTGCTGGTTCCCCCCCGAGAGCGTGCTCGCCGGCAGCTCGATGCTCGGCGTCCTGACGTCGTACTGCTCGACGAGCTCCTCCGCTCGCTTCCTCGCCTCGTCCCAGTCCATCACGATGCCGCGTGAGTACGGGCGTGAGTAGTACCCGTCCAGCACCATGTTCTCGGTGACGGTGAACCCGATGATGAGACCGCTTCGCTGCCTGTCCTCGGGGATGTGCGCCACGTTCTCCTCGTGGATCTCACGCGGCGAAGCGTCGGTCACGTCCTTGCCGCCGATGTAGACGTGGCCTGCAGTCACATCGCGCAGCCCGGTGATGGCCTCGACCAGCTCGGTCTGCCCGTTGCCCTGGACCCCGGCAACGCCGACGATCTCACCCTGGCGCACCTCGAACGAGATCCCTTTGACGGCGGGGTGCTGCCTGTCGTCGAGGACGACGAGGTCTTGGACGGTGAGCACCGGATCGCCCGGGGTGGCCTCGTCCTTCCTCACGACCAGCTCGACGGGGCGGCCGACCATCAGGGCGGCGAGGCCGGCCTCGGTTGCTTCAGCAGGCACCGTCTCGCCTACCTTGGACCCGCGCCGCAGCACCGCGATCCTGTCTGCGACCTCGAGCACCTCCTTCAGCTTGTGCGTGATGAAGATGATCGCCTTGCCTGCGTCGCGCAGCGAGCGCAGTATCCCGAAGAACTCGTTGACCTCCTGCGGCGTGAGCACAGCCGTCGGCTCGTCGAAGATGAGGATCGCCGCCTCGCGGAACAGCACCTTGATGATCTCGACCCGCTGCTGGAGGCCCACCGGGATGTCCTCGATGACCGCGTCCGGGTCGACGGCCAGCCCGTACTTGTGGGAGATCTCCTTCACCTCGGCGCTCGCCTTCTTGAGGTCGAGCACCCCGGCGCCCCGGGTCGGCTCGACGCCGAGCACGACGTTCTCCGTCACCGAGAAGACCGGCACGAGCATGAAGTGCTGGTGAACCATCCCGATACCGGCCGCGATGGCATCCCCGGGACCGGAGAAGTGCTGCGGCTCACCGTCGATGAGCACCTCGCCCTCGTCGGCGCCGTACAGCCCGTACAGGATGTTCATCAGGGTCGTCTTGCCGGCGCCGTTCTCGCCGAGCAAACCGAGGATCTCGCCTGAGCTGACCTTGAGATCGACACGGTCGTTGGCGAGCACGCCGGGGAAGCGCTTCGTGATGCCCTTCAGCTCGAGCGTCGCCACCGGCGCGTGCTCCCCTCATCTCGTGCCTGCGGTGCGGGCGGCAGACTAGACGAGCGGGTCCTTCCGATGTCGCCGGCCAGCCCGAGGCTGGGCGCCCCGGCCTCGCGGGCACCAGCGACGCGGGAGAGGGGCCCGCAGGCCCCTCTCCCCTCGATATCGCGAGCCGAGGCTCGCTGCGGATCAGCCCTCTTCCGGCGCCGCCAGCGCCTCGAGGTACGCCTCGAGGCTCCCTGCGGCGATGATGGCGGCCTGTTCCGCCGCGACGGCGTCGGCCAGCTCTTGCGGCACGGCGACGTCGTGGAACGGGGCCAGCCCGACACCATCGTTGGCGAGCGTGCCGATGTATGAGTTACCGATACCGCCGAGCACCAGGACGTTGTTGATCGTGTTGAACACGGCAACGTCGATGTTCTTGAGCACGGACGTCAGGTAGATGGCGCCGTACTCGGGGGCGGTCTCGAACCAGTCGGCGTCGACGCCGATCATCATGCAGGCCGAGGTCTCGGCGCACAGCGCAGCCGTGCCGTTCCCGACGGGGCCGGCGACGGGCAGCACGATGTCTGCGCCGTTGTCGATGAGCGTCTGCGTGAACGCCCTTCCGTCGTCCTGGCTCTCGAAGTTGTTCGTGAACAGACCGTCACCGGTCTCTACGTCGTATCCGAGCGCCTGCACGGAGGTGCCGTTCACCTCGTTGTAGCGGGCCACCCCGCGGACGAAGCCGTCCATGAAGATCGTCACCGGCGGGATCGGGAGGCCGCCGTAGGTGCCCACTGCACCGCTCTCGGACATCCCTGCTGCCAGGTAGCCGGCCAGGAACGCCGCCTCGTCGGTCTCGAACGTGATGCCGCGCACGTTGAGATAGTCGGCGAGCATGGTGCCCGAGGCATCCGCCCATGGCTCGAACGGCCCGGGCGCCTGGTCGACGATCCCGAACAGCTGCTCCGGGTTGTCCGCCGCGGCGGCCGCGGTGTCTGCCGCCAGCAAGAAGCCGATCGTCAGGATGACGTCACAGCCCTGGTTGATGAAGGCGTCGATGTTCGGCCGGTAGTCGGCCGCATCCTGGGATTCCAGGAACTCGATCGACACCCCCTCGAGCTCGGCGGCGGCGTCCTGGGAACCCTTCCACGCTGACTGATTGAAGCTCTTGTCGTCGATTCCGCCGACGTCCGACACCTGGCACGCCAGCACCGTGTTGCCTTCCGGTGGCGGCGGGAGCGTCGTGGTCTCCGGAGGCGCCGTCGTCGACGGAGGAGCCGTCGTCGTCGGAGCGGCCGTCGTGCCGGGCGCCGCCGATGTCGTCGTCGTGCTCGAGTCCGACTCGGCACACGCTGCGACCAGAAGAGCAAACGCGAAGAGGAGCGCTACCAGCGCGCCTCGCCGTCTTAGCCCTGCGAACATGTGTGATAACCCCTTCACTTGCGTGAGTGAATACCCGCCCTCTACTGGGGGCGGAATGCACGCGAGTGTACCCAGTTCGCGGGCGGCTTGTTCGCTGAGAGGGGTCTTGCTGCAACGCCGGACGCCGCTTGCGTGCCGTCGGCACGAGCGTCTCTCGCAGTAGCTGGTGTCGGATCCGCTTCCGGATCAGCCCTGGTCGGCGAGCTCGACGGGGGGCTGGTCGGGCATCTCGACCGCGTTGAAGGCCAGCCGCTCGCCGTCGTCCTGGTCTGCGTCGACCAGCACCGTCGAACCGGCGGTGAACTCCTTGTACAGCACCTTCTCCGACAGCGGGTCTTCGAGAAGTCGCTGGATCGCCCGCCGGAGCGGCCTGGCGCCCAGCTGCGGGTCGTAGCCCTTCTTGGCGAGCATCTCCTTGGCGTCCTCCGTGAGGACGAGATCGAGCGCCTGCGACTCGAGCTGGGCTCTCACCCGTCCCAGCATCTGGTCGACGATCTGCTTGACCTCGTCCAGGGTCAGCTCGTGGAACACGATGATCTCGTCGATGCGGTTGAGGAACTCGGGACGGAAGTGGCCCTTGAGGGCGTCCATCACCTTGTCCTTGATTTGGAGGTAGTCGAGGGCATCCGACTGGTTGGCGAAACCGATCGCCTTCTTGCGGAGCTCGGCGGTGCCCAAGTTCGACGTCATGATGATCACGGTGTTCTTGAAGTCGACGGTGCGTCCCTGCGAGTCCGTCAGCCTGCCGTCCTCGAGGATCTGCAGGAGGATGTTGAAGACGTCGGGGTGAGCCTTCTCGATCTCGTCGAAGAGCACGACGGAGAATGGCTTGCGCCTGACCGCTTCCGTGAGCTGGCCGCCCTCGTCGTACCCGACGTAGCCGGGGGGCGAGCCGACGAGCCTGCTGACGGCGTGCTTCTCCATGTACTCGGACATGTCGATCTGGATCAGGGCGTCGTCGTCACCGAAGAGGAAGTCGGCGAGCGCCTTGGCGGTTTCGGTCTTCCCGACGCCTGACGGGCCGAGGAACACGAACGAACCGGCGGGGCGCTTCGGATCCTTGAGCCCTGCCCTGGTCCTCCGGATGGCCTTGGAGACCGCCTCGATGGCGTCGTGCTGGCCGACGATGCGCTTGTGCAGCTCGACCTCCATGTTGAGGAGCTTGGTTGTCTCCTCCTCCGTGAGGCGATGAACGGGGATCCCGGTCCACTGGGCGAGGACCTCTGCGATCTCCTCCTCGTCGATGACCGACGTGTATCCGGCCATCGTTCCGAGACTCGAGGCTTCGCGCTCAGCCCGCTCAGCGAGGAGCTGTCGCTCCCGATCGCGCAGCTGGGCGGCACGCTCGAACTGCTGCGCTTGCACGGCGTCCCGCTTGTCCTCGCGGACCCGGGAGACCTGGTCGTCGATCTCCTTGACCTCGGGAGGGAGGTCGGACCGGCGTAGCCGCATGCGGCTGCCCGCCTCGTCGATCAGGTCGATGGCCTTGTCGGGCAGGAAACGATCGGCGATGTACCGGTCTGCGAGGTTGGCGGCGTTGACGAGCGCCTGGTCCGTGAAGCGGACCTTGTGGTGGTCCTCGTAGCTCGGCCTGAGGCCCTCGAGGATCTTGATCGTATCTGCCACGGTCGGCTCCTCGACCTGGATCGGCTGGAAGCGGCGCTCCAATGCCGAGTCCTTCTCCAGGTACTTGCGGTACTCCTCGAGCGTCGTGGCACCAACGGTCTGCAGCTCCCCTCTGGCCAGCATCGGCTTGAGGATCGAGGCGGCGTCGATGGCCCCCTCCGCAGCCCCGGCGCCCACCAAGGTGTGGATCTCGTCGATGAACAAGATGATGTCGCCGCGGGTGCGGATCTCCTTCAGCACCTTCTTGAGCCGCTCCTCGAAGTCGCCGCGGTAGCGAGACCCCGCCACCAGCGCCCCGAGGTCGAGCGTGTAGAGGTGCTTGTTGGTGAGCGTGTCGGGCACGTCGTTGTGGACGATCTTCTGGGCGAGCCCTTCGACGATCGCCGTCTTGCCGACGCCCGGCTCTCCGATGAGGACCGGGTTGTTCTTGGTGCGGCGGCTGAGCACCTGCATGACGCGCTGGATCTCGTCGGCGCGGCCGATCACGGGGTCGAGCTTGCGGTCCCTGGCGAGCTGGGTGAGGTTGCGCCCGAACTGGTCGAGCACCGTGGAGCCGCCCGGCGAGCTCTCGGAAGACGAGCCCCTGCCGGATCCGCCCGGGTGGCCGCCACCCGTCTCCTCGGCTTGCGGACCGGAAAGCAGCTGGATGACCGTCTGGCGCACCTTGTGGAGCTCTGCGCCGAGCTTCTGGAGGACCTGGGCGGCGACGCCTTCGCCCTCGCGGATCAGACCGAGGAGGATGTGCTCGGTGCCGATGTAGTTGTGCCCGAGCTGCAATGCCTCGCGCAGCGACAGCTCCAGGACCTTCTTCGCCCTCGGGGTGAACGGGATGTGGCCGGTGGGCGCTTGCGAGCCCTGGCCGATGGTCTCGACCACCTGGTTGCGCACCGCCTCGAGGTTGATCCCCAGGCTCTCGAGGCCGCGGGCTGCGACGCCCTCTCCCTCGTGGATCAGCCCGAGCAGGATGTGTTCGGTGCCGATGTAGTTGTGGTTGAGCAGTCGAGCCTCTTCCTGCGCGAGGACGACCACCCGTCTGGCCCTGTCGGTGAACCGTTCAAACACTCGCTCATCACCCCAAGAAAACTGTGGCGCACCGATCCGATCGGGCGCCTTGCGGAGTATAGCCAGGGGTCCTGTCTAGACCTCGTTGTGCCATGTCGGTCCGCATGCCCTTCTCTTTCGGCAGCTTGCACGCCGTTGTGTAGAACAGATCGCAGGCCGCCGGTATGCCATCGGCCCGAACCACGATCCTGCCCCGGTATACCATGTCCTGCATGGATGCTCCCATCCTGCGAGACCTCGTTCCCATCGACCGGGTGTGGGACCGGCTCGCCGCCGTCGAGCGGCGCCTCCTCGACGTCACCGAGGCGGACAACCCGTTCCTCACCGAGATCGCGCAGCACCTGATCATCGCAGGGGGCAAGAGATACCGGCCGCTGCTCGCCCAAGTCGCCGGCGAGCTCGGCCCGTCGGACGGCGACGGCCCGGTCGAGGCAGGCGTCGCCGTCGAGCTGGTCCACGCCGGATCTCTCTACCACGACGACGTCATCGACAACGCCGCCACCCGCCACGGCGTCGCCTCGGTCAATGCCAAATGGGACAACACCGCGGCGATCCTCGGTGGCGACTTCCTGCTGGCGAGGGCATCCGAGGTGGCGGCTCCTCTCGGCGAGGAGGCGGTGGCTCTCATCGCCAACACATACGCCGTCCTCTGCGAGGGCCAGGTGCTCGAGCTCCAGCTCGAGGGGAGCGTCGACCACGGCCCCGAGGATTACTACCGGGTCATCGAGGGCAAGACCGCCAGCCTCATCAGAACGTCGGCGAGGCTCGGTGCGCTCACCGCCGACGCCGACCGGGACGCCGTCGAGGCGATCAGCGCCTGGGCGTGGGAGATGGGGGTCGTCTTCCAGCTGGCGGACGACGTCCTCGACATCGTGGCGGACGCCGAGTTCCTCGGTAAGCCCGCCGGGTCCGACATCGTCGAAGGCACCTTCACGCTCCCCGTGCTCCACGCCATGGCGGGAGCTTCGGGGCGCGAGATTCGATCGCTCCTCATGGGAGGCGGCCCGTACGAGCCGGTGGCTGTGGAGCGGGTGATCCGTCTCGTCGTCTCCGGCGGGCACGTCGACGTGGTCTTGGACGAAGCGACCGACAGGCTGAGACGAGCTGAGGATGCGATCCGTGGTCTCGAAGATCGCCGCCTCGTCGCAGTGCTCCACACCCTCGACCGATATCTCCTCGACCGGGTCGACCTGGCGAGGACGTGACCGGAGAGCCCGGTCTCGCGTCGAACGAGGCGACGACGCGCCCCGTCCGGGGTCAGGCCTCGGGTCGCAGCAGCGGGAAGAGGATCACGTCCCGGATGTGGTGCTGATCGGTGAGCAGCATCACGAGCCGGTCGACGCCTATACCGAGCCCTCCGGTCGGCGGCATCCCATGCTCGAGGGCGAGGAGGTAGTCCTCGTCGACGGGGTGAGCCTCGGCGTCGCCCGCCCGGCGCAACATCGCCTGCGCTTCGAAGCGTCGGCGCTGGTCGAGGGGATCGTTCAGCTCCGAGAAGGCGTTGGCGTACTCGCTCCCGGCGATGAAGAGCTCCCATCTCTCGGTGAGGTTCGGGTCGTGGCGGTGCTCCCGGGCCAGAGGGGAGACCTCCTTCGGATGGTCCATCACGTACGTCGGCTGAACGAGGTCGTCGGCGACGAGCTCGTCGAAGAGAGCCTCGATGAGCTTGCCGTGCCCCCAATGCGCCTGCGGCTCGATACCGTGGCTCGTCGCCAGGCTGCGCACCTCGTCGAGGGGCGCCTCGAACGACACCGGGACGCCGACCCTCTCGGCCACCACGTCGGCCATGCGCACCCGTCGGTACGGCGGGGAGAGGTCGATCGCCTCGCCCTGGTACGTGATGGCGGTCGAGCCTGTCACGCTCTCGGCGATGGCCGCGAAGATCTGCTCGACCATCACGGCGACGTCGCCGTAATCGGCATACGCCTCGTACGACTCGAGCATCGTGAACTCCGGGTTGTGGGTCGAGTCGATCCCTTCGTTGCGGAAGATCCGGCCGATCTCGAACACCTTCTCGATGCCCCCGACGATGAGGCGCTTCAGGTAGAGCTCGGTTGCTATCCGCAGGTATATGTCCATGTCGAGGGCGTTGTGGTGGGTGGCGAAAGGCTCGGCCAGCGCTCCGGTCGCCAGCGGCGTGAGCACCGGGGTCTCCACCTCGACGTAGCCGCGACCCTCGAACTCCCGGCGCAGCCCGGACACGATGGCTGCCCGCGCCAACGCCACATTGCGCGACTCCTCGTTGACGATGAGGTCCAGATAGCGCCTCCGGCTCCGCAGCTCGATGTCGGCGAGGCCGTGGTACTTGTCCGGCATGGGTCGCAAGCTCTTCTGGAGCAGCGTGAAGTCCTTCACCCTCACCGAGAGCTCGCCCTTCTTGGTCGTGACCACCTCGCCGCTCGCCCCCACCCAGTCACCCAGGTCGAGCTCGGCGAAGGCCGGGAAATCGTCGAGCTCGGACTCGTCCGCCAGGAGCTGGATGCGACCCATGCCGTCCTGAAGGGTGGCGAAGACGAGCCTCCCGAACGACCGCAGCAGCACGAGGCGTCCCGCAACCGTGGCGGTGACCCCCGTCGCCTCCGCCGGGCCCAGCCCTGCGAACCGCTCGTGGAGCCCGGCGGCCGTCGCCGTCCGCTCGAAGCGGTACGGGTACGCCGACGCTGCCCGCTGGTGCTTCTCGAGCCTCCCGGCGGTGAGCGGATGATCGGCCAGCCCGACCGTCTCGTCGACGACGCTGTCGTTCGTCTGTGGCGTGTCGCTCATCCCTCGTCCACATTGCGCTCGTAGATCATTCGCAAGCCGTCGAGCGTGAGGAACTCGTCGATGACCTCGACGGTGCGGCAATGGGGGACGATGGTAGATGCAAGCCCTCCGGTGGCGACTCTCGCCGGCTCTCCCCCCACCTCGGCGACGAGCCGCTCGAGGATCCCGTCGACGAGGCCGGCGTGCCCGTAGAGGGCTCCCGATTGGATCGCCTCCACGGTGCCTTTGCCGATGGCGGCGCGCGGGGGCACGAATTCGACGTTGCGTAGCGCCGCAGCCCCCGAGATGAGCGCGTTGGTCGAGATCTCGAGCCCCGGGGCGATCGACCCGCCGAGGTACTCGCCTCCGGGGCCGACGACGTCGAAGTTCGTCGACGTCCCGAAGTCGACGACGATCACCGGCGCCCCGTACCTCTCCCTGCCTGCCACGGCGTTGACCACTCTGTCGGCGCCGACTTCCCGAGGGTTGTCGATCAGGATCGGCATTCCCGTCTTGGTGCCCGGCTCGACGACGACGACCGGACCGCTCGTCAGCTTCGATGCCACCATGCGGAACGTGCCTGTGATCTTGGGGACGACGCTCGACACCGCCACGCCGGTGACGTCGGACGGGTCGAACCCCTCGAGCTCGAGGAGCCCGGTGAGCCAGAGGCGAAGCTCGTCCGCCGTCCTGTCGGCGATGGTCGTGAGCCGCCAGTGCCCGACCAGGCTGTCGACGTCGTAGAGGCCGAGAGCGGTCTGGGTGTTGCCGATGTCGAGCGCCAGGAGCATCAGGTGGTCTCCTCGAGAACGGACGGCCGGTCGAGCACGACCCCGCGATCGGCCGTGAAGCCGCCGCCGGCACGCTCGAGATGGATGTTGTCGATGAGCGTCGTCGGGCCGACGTGAACCGCCGTGGCGAGAAAGGCGTCGCGATCGAGCGTTTCGATGCGGGAGCAGTCTGCGGTGGCGGCGAGGGTGACGTAGTCGAGGCGCAGCTCGGGCTCGGGGCCGATCTCCGACGCGACCAGGTCTTCCAGGACCGCCCCGCGACGCTCTCCCGATTCGGCTGCGTCGGCGGCAGCCATGAGGCCGCGGCCGATCGCCGACGCCGCTTCCCGCTGCGCAGTCGAGAGGAAGATGTTGCGCGACGACAGCGCGACCCCCCCGGCGTCGCGGATCGTCGGGCTGCCGACCACCTCGACGGGGAGCGAGAGGTCTGCGGCGAGACGCCTCACGATGGCGAGCTGCTGGGCGTCCTTCTTGCCGAACACGGCGACGTCCGGCTGGATGCCCGCCAGCAGCTTGGCGACGGCCATCGCCACCCCTGCGAAATGACCAGGGCGCCGTGAGCCCTCCATGGCGTCGGCCATCGACCCGACGTCGATCGTGACGACGGGGCGCTCCGGGTACATGTCGTCGACGTCGGGGGCGAAGAGCACGTCGACGCCGGCGGCGGCGGCGAGCTCGACGTCACGCTCGACGTCCCGTGGATAGTGGGCGAGGTCCTCGTTCGGGCCGAACTGAAGCGGGTTGACGAACAGGCTCATCACGACCCGGTCGGCGAGGGTTCCAGCCCGTTTCACGAGCGACAGGTGACCCTCGTGGAGGTAGCCCATCGTCGGGACGAGCCCGACGACGCCTCGGTTGCCGTCTCTGACTTCCCGAAAGCTCGTGACGACCTCCATCAGTCCGACTCCCAGAAGCGAAGCATCTCGTCGAACTGGTCTGATCGGCCGGTCAGCCTTGCGAGCTCCCTCACAACGACGACGAAGGCCGGCAGCCACGACGGGTCCGCGGCATGGATGGCGTCGAGTTGAGTGGCGACGGTCGCAACGTCGCCTCGGGCGACCGGACCCGTGAGCGCCGGCCGCGGGCCGATCTCGAAGGCGTTGCTCACAGCCGCCTCCACGAGCGGGCGGGCGGCCGCGAACGGCACACCCGCCCCGTCGAAGAGGTCTGAAGCCATCGCCAACGCCGCCAGCGGGAAGTTGGCGGCTGCGGACGCAGCCGCGTGGTAGAGCGGCTTGCGGGCGTCCTCGAGGTCGAACGGGGCGGCGCCGAGCGAGACGGCGAAACCGTGCAGCTCGGAGCGGAGCGGCTCGACCGCGGTGACCGCGATCCACGCCCCCCCGAGGCGGGCCGCCCCCGCCTCAGGCGTCGGCAACGTCTGGAGCGGGTGGAACGAGCCGACCCGGAGCCCGGCGGCGGCAAGCGGGTCGAGAGCGGAGACCGGAGTGAGCCCAGAGACGTGCACTGCGGCCGCTACGGAGGAGGCGTGCTGCGCGATCTGCGCCGCCACGGCGGCGATCGCCTCGTCACGGGTGGCGATCAGAAGCAGGTCGCTCGGTGGGAGATCGTCGGCCGTGGTGAGGGCGGCGCCTCCCACGAGGGCTACGCCCGCCTCTGCGCCCGCCTGGTCGCGACCGACGACGGCGGTGATGTCGTGGCCCGCGGCGCCGGCCGCCAGCGTCAGCGAGAGCCCTGCCCGCCCTGGCCCGACGAGAACGATGCGCATCTGGCTTCAGTCCCTTCTGGGTACCGGTACCGGTCGCCCGAGTGTAGGTGCTGCGGCTCCCCGACTCGGAGGCGCCTCAGAGGATCCAATCGATGATCCACCAGATCAAGAGGGACATGAGCAGCGTCGCCCCGGCGACCATGGGAGGAGCAACGAGCCATCCGGCGCGCCGCAGCCTGCGGACGTCCTGGTGGGAAACCGAGGGGAGGAGGCCGGCGGCCGGAGTTCCGTCGGGCAGGGCGGCGTCCGGCCACGCCTCCAGCAGCGGCTCGAGAACGAAACGGCGATCCGCCATCCTCGGGTGGGGGATGGTCAGGCCGGCGACGTCGACCTGGTCGCGGTCGTACAACAGCACGTCGAGATCGAGGGTCCTGGGCCCCCACCGTTCCCTGCGCTCCCTGCCCCTCGACCGCTCGATCTCCCTGAGCCGGGCCAGGAGATCGATCGGCGCCAGCTCCGTCTCGAGCACCACCACGGCGTTGAGGTACGGTCCCTGCTCGGGGCCACCGACCGGCGCCGTCTCGTAGATGCCGGACCTCGAGGCCACCCGGCCGATCGCACCGAGGGCCTTGAGCGCAGCTTCGAGGTGGGCTCGCCTGTCCCCGAGGTTGGAACCGAGCCCGATGGCGGCCCGGTGGAGGGTCACGGTCGGGCCAGACCGGCCGGTATGGGAGCCTCGTCGTCCATCCGCTAGCTCCTCACCGGGATGAGCCGCCTGCCCTCGGGGCCGAGCGGCCGGCCCGTGATCTCCTGGATGATGGTCGTGGCGATGATCGGGTCCTTGATGAGCCCGGCATGGACCAGGTAGCCGCCGAGGAGCCCGACGAGGGTGTCGTCGATGAGGTCGCGATGGACGAGCACCGAAGCTCCCTCCACGTCGAGCGCCTCGTCGAAGGCGTCGAACACCGCGGCGACGTCGCCTGGCTCGAGCTCTCCATCGATCGGCCTGTGAAGGAAACGGAACCCTGCCGCCTCGTACGCAGCTTGGTTCTGGTTGCCGGGGAGGAAGGACAGCACGGTGTTGATGCCGCGACCGGACAGCCAGGCGATCTCCTCCTCTCGCCTGACCCTCCTGTGTTGGAACCCGTAGCCACCGATGCGCTCGGATACGGCCAAGCGCCCGGCGATGACCCACGTGAACCCTCGCGGCTCAAGACCAGCCACGCCAGCCTCTCATGATTCGGGGACCCGTCGCCTGACCCTGGGAGGTTGCCGGCTCCCAGCCTCAGAAGAGTGCCTCACGATAGCGTCGGCGACGCGGGCGACCTGTAGCGTCCCTGCCACGTCGTGCACCCGAACGACGGCGACCCCCGAGGCGATGGCGAGTGTCGTGGTCGCCGCCGTTGCGGTGTCCCGCCCAGCGGCTTCGATACGGTGCCCTGCCGACTCGAGGATGGCGCCGAGGAACGCCTTCCTCGACGCCCCGAGGAGCACCGGGTAGCCCAGATCGACGAGGGATGGGAGATGCCCGAGCAGCACCAGGTTGTGCTCCAGCGTCTTGCCGAACCCGATGCCGGGATCGAGGCAGATCTGGTCGCGGCCGACCCCGGCCGCCTCGGCGGCCGTGGCCCTCTCCACCAGGAACTCGCCGACCTCGGCGACTACGTCGCGGTACGCCGGCGCATCCTGCATCGTCCCCGGGGTGCCTTGCATGTGCATGAGCACCACCGCGGCGCCGGCGGAGCGGCACACCTCGGCCATCCCGTCGGTGCCGAGAGCCGTCACGTCGTTCACGATCTGCGCCCCAGCCTCGAGCGCCGCCGCGGCGACCTCCGGTTTCCTGGTGTCCACCGAGACGATGACACCGCTCTCCGCCAGGGCGGCGACGACGGGCACGACCCTGGAGATCTCGTCGCCGACCGACACGGGGTCGGCGTACGGCCTCGTCGACTCGCCGCCGACGTCGACGACGTCGGCACCCTCGTCCGCCAGACGCAACCCTTTGGCGACGGCGGCGTCGGTGTCGAAACTGAGCCCGCCATCGGAGAAGGAGTCGGGCGTCACGTTGAGGACGCCCATGACGAGGGTGTGGTCGCCCGTGTCGAGCGTCGTATCGCGGAGCCGCCACTCCACGGGGCGCACGCCGGGGCCGTCAGTTCTTGGACTCGTCGCCGGTACGGGCGGCGACCATCCCGGACTCGCGAACGCTGCCACCCTGCGGCATCTGGATCCGCAGCGAGCCGACTTCCGTGTGCTCCCACTTCGGTACGTCGTGGAGGATCTCGGTCAGCTCGGATGCGTCGACCGTCTCCTTGTCCATGAGCACCTCGGCGAGCCGGTGAAGCGCCTGCTCGTGAGTGATGAGTATCTCCCGCGCCTCGTTGTGGGCTTGCGTGATGAGGAAGCGGATCTCCTCGTCGATGGCGGCGGCCACCTCGTCCGAGAGATCCGAAGAGCGCGAGTAGTCCCTGCCGAGGAAGACCTCCGCCTCGGGCCTGCCGTACTGGAGCGGACCGAGCTTCTCGCTCATGCCCCACTCCATGACCATCCGCCGGGCCAGGTTCGTCGCCTTCTCGATGTCGTTCGACGCACCCGTCGTCGGGTCGATGAAGATGATCTCCTCGGCGGTGCGGCCGCCGAGGAGCATCGCCAGCTGGTCGACCAGCTCGCTGCGCCGCATGTAGTTCTTGTCCTCCGTCGGGAGCGCCATCGTGTAGCCGCCGGACCGGCCCCTCGGGATGATGGTGACCTTGTGGATCGGGTCGGAGTGTGGCAGGGCGAACCCGACGACGGCGTGGCCGCCCTCGTGGTAGGCGGTGATCTTCTTCTCCTCGTCGGACATGACCCGGCTCTTGCGCTCCGGGCCGGCGATCACCCGCTCGATGGCCTCTTCCAGCTCTGACAGCGTGATCTCTTCCCGGTTGCGCCTCGCCGCCAGCAGCGCCGCCTCGTTGATGAGGTTGGCGAGGTCGGCACCCGTGAACCCGGGCGTCTGCCTGGCGAGGACCTTGATGTCGACGTTCGAGGCGATCGGCTTCCCCTTGGCGTGGACCGTGAGGATCTCCTCGCGCCCCCGCAGGTCGGGCCGGTCGACAACGATCTGCCTGTCGAACCTCCCCGGCCGCAGCAGTGCCGGGTCGAGGATGTCCGGCCGGTTCGTGGCCGCGATGACGATGACGCCCGTCTTCACGTCGAACCCGTCCAGCTCGACCAGCAACTGGTTGAGCGTCTGCTCACGCTCGTCGTGGCCTCCGCCGAGGCCGGCGCCGCGGTGCCGCCCGACGGCGTCGATCTCGTCTATGAAGACGATCGCCGGCGCATTCGTCTTGGCCTGCTCGAAGAGGTCACGGACCCTGCTGGCGCCGACTCCCACGAACATCTCGACGAAGTCCGAGCCGGAGATGGAGAAGAAGGGCACGCCGGCTTCCCCGGAGACGGCCCTCGCCAACAGGGTCTTGCCGGTGCCCGGCGGGCCGAACAGGAGGACGCCTTTCGGGATCTTGGCGCCCATCGAGCGGAACTTGCCCGGACTGGTCAGGAACTCCTTGATCTCCTCGAGCTCCTCGACGGCCTCGTCCGAACCTGCGACGTCACTGAACGTCACCTTCGGCTGATCCTTCGAGACCTGCTTGGCCTTCGCCTTGCCGAACTGCATCACGCGGTTCCCGCCGCCCTGGAGCTGCATCATGATGAAGATGAAGATCCCGAACAGCAGGATGTACGGGAACAGCGTCGTCAGGAACCACTGCAGGGCGGACGGGTTCTCGGGGTCCGGGTCGAGGTCGACGTCGGCGTCGAGGATCTCCTGCGTGAGCGTCCCCTCGAACTCGTTCGGGTACTGCACCTTGAACGTCGTCGAGCCCGAGACCGGCTCGACGAACTCGCCGACCAGCTCGTCAGACTTCGTCTTCATCGAGACCGTGGCGACGTTGCCGTCCTCGAGCTCCCTCTCGAAGTCGTTGAGCGACAACTCCGACGGATCGACGGCGCCGGGCGTGAACAGGCTCACGAGCGCGAAAATGCCGAGCGCCACTACGAAGTAGACGAGCACGGTGCGTGCTGTACGGCTCACGCTGCTCCTTGTCGGCGTCGTGGGTCGGCTTGCTTAGACGTTTTGGATGCCCCATCTTATGTCGTCCGACTTGCTAACCGACCGGAACCGGGCCGGTCGCACCAGGTTCGCCGACCGGCGCACGATGCCGCTCGGCCCGACCGCGAAGGGCGCCACCGGGTCCCGGACGGCCCGGGCGGGCGGGCGTCACTCCGGGTCGAACGTGCCGATGTACGGGAGGTTGCGGTACTTCTCGCCGTGGTCGAGACCGTACCCGATCACGAACTCCGGGCCGATGTGGAACCCCTCGTACTTCACGTGGAGAGGGGGCCGCTCGATGCCGTCCTTGATGAGCAAGGCGGCCAGCTCGAGCGACGCCGGCTGGCGGACCCGCAGGTTCCTCATGAGGTAGTGGAGGGTGAGCCCCGAGTCGATGATGTCCTCGACGATCAGCACGTCTCTCCCGGAGATCTCGGTGTCGAGGTCCTTGAGGATCCTGACGACGCCCGACGTCTTCGTCGCCGAGCCGTACGAGGAGACGGCCATGAAGTCGAACTCAACCGGAAGCTCGATGTGGCGGGCCAGGTCGGCCATGACCATGAAGGCGCCTTTGAGGATGCCGACGATGAGCAGGTCCCGGCCGCGGTAGTCCTCGGTGATCGCCTTGCCCATCTCGCTGAGCTTGTCGCGGATCTGCTCCTCGGTGATGAGACGGTTGGCTGGGTTCAAGGTTCCTCCACGATCGGATCGAGCGCCAGGAGCGTGATCGGTTCACCTCCTGGTGTCGGGCGGCACCATGCGGCAACCCTGACCCCTGCCACCCAGGCAATGTTCCCATCCACGGCGACGACAGGCCAACCGGCCCGCAGCCTCCTGGGCACGCCTTGCTCGGCAAGGGCGTCGAAGACACGCTTCGAGCCTCCTGTGATGGCGATCCTGTCGGTTCGCCGCGCCGCCCGCACCTCGCTCACCTGTGCCGCGCCGAGATCCACCAGCGCCCTGCTCCGACCGAGGATGGTCCGCCACGTGGCGGCTCCCGACGCGGCGAGACGCCACCCGTTCCACTCGACCGACCCGGGGATGGCGAGCTCGACCGGGTCCGGGGGCTCCGGGGTCTCGTCGCGGTACAGGGCGAGGTACGCCCCCTCGTCGGCGGCGACGAGGCCGCCACCGAGCTCCGTCGCCGGGGCGAGCCCTGCGGCGACCCTGGTCACTCTCTCGATCTCGGCGGAGGTACCGGGGTACGGAGGGCGCGCCAGCCTGATGGCGCGGCGGATGACCCTGGTGGCTACGGGGGCCGCCAGCGTCCTGAGCATCGACATCGGCACCAGCCAAGCGTCGCGATCCCGCTTGATCGGCACGTCGCCCGCCATGCCCTCGAGGGCCGCCTCGTCGGCCTCCAGGTGGGCCGCCGTCCTCACGAGGCGCTCCACCACCCCGGGACGCACCTCGTCGAGCGAGGGCAGCACCCTGTGCCGCAGCTGGTTGCGACCGTATGCCGGATCCTCGTTGGCGGGATCATCCAGGTAGGGCAAGCCGAGCTCGTCGGCGACCTCTCTGATCTCGGCCCGGGACGAGGTGAGCAGCGGCCGCCACCACCTGTCGCGTCTTCTCGCCATGCCGGCCAAGCCGTGCGCACCGGCGCCGCGCAGCAGGTTGGCCAGGACCGTCTCTGCCTGATCGTCGGCGTGATGGCCGGTCACGAGCAAGGCATCGACGGCGGCGACCTCGAGCGCCGCAAGCCGCGCAATCCGCGCTCGCTCCTCCCATCCGGCGCCAGGGGGAACGTCGATGCCGACCGTCTCGATCGGGAGCTCGAGGTGGCGGGCGACGGCGGCCGCCGCCACCCGCAGGCTCGCCGAGGCCGGCTGACCGTGATCGACGTGGATCGCCTTGACGGGCCTCCCGTCTGCGACGGAGGCCGTGACGAAGGCGGCGACCGCCGAGTCCGGGCCACCGCTGACCGCCACGGCGAAGGCGGCGGCGTCGGGAGCCGGGGCAGCTGCCTCGACGAGCGACGCGGCGAGGGGGGTCAGGCGACTCTCTCGAGCCACAGCACGGGATTCTCGATCTCGCCGAGCGTCGGGAGGTTGTCGGATCGCTCCCACGCCTTGTCGAGCGCCGACCAGCCGGCGTGTCGCTCGACACCCTGAATGAAGCGGGCCCCGTCCTCGTATTGCCGCATCTTCATCTCCAGCCCCACGAGGCGCATGAAGAGGGCGGTCCTCGGATCCTGGCGACGAGCCTTGAGCACCTGCGACATGCGCTGTTGGGTGACGAGCTCGCGAGCCCCGATCCTGTCCATCACGACGTGGCCGTGGCCCTCGAGAAGCGACATGAGCGCCTGGACGCGCTCGATGACATCCCGCTGAATCGGCGAAGCGAACACGCCGAAGAGGCCGGTCTGCCCGATGAGGGGGGTGCCCGACGCCGAAGCCTCTCGCATCTCTGCTGCCACCCTGGCGAGCCTGCCGGGTTCCGGCTCCGACGAGGCTACGAGCTCGTTGACCAGATCCAGGAAGTACTGGCGGAGCCACGGCACCCCGACGAACTGCAGCCGGTGCGTGCACTCGTGCAGCGCGACCCAGAACCGGAACTCGTCCGGCCGGAACTCGTGCTGTCGCTCCATCTGCAAGACGTTCGGTGCAACGAAGAGCACGGTGTCGCCGAACCCGTCGTCGTCGCTCGGCAACACGAGCTCGTATTGGCCGAGGACGCGCCGAGAGAGCAGCCCGAGGACCACGCCGAGCTCCATCCCGACGAAGCGGCGGCCGATGCCGGCGCCGACTCCTGCGGACGTGGCGAGCCGCTCCTCGGCGGGCGCGATGAGATGGGCGAACGACTCGACGTTGTTGGCGACCCAATCCTGTCGGCTGACCACTGCGACCTTGGGGGTACCTGTCCCCGTCAGCCCCGTCTCGCTCTCGACGAGCTCCGATGCCCTCGCCACCAGGCCGGGCGCCTGCCTTGCGTAACGAGCCTCGTGGTACGTGCCCTCGAGTGGATAACGGCCTGCGAGCCTGCCGGCGACACGCGTCACCGACTCCCAGTTGACGGTGCTCATGGGCTCAATGTAGCCCGCGCCGGTCGCGCAGCCGTCAGCTGATGACGCGGTAGCGCCGTCTGATGCGCACCCCGTAGTACGCGATCGCCCCGATCAGGGCGGCCAGGCCGAGCACGAGGACGAGGGGTGCCAGGAAGCGGGCCGTCCAGGGCTGTTCCTCCCCCTCTTCCTCCTCGGGGGGCGCCTCCACCGCCGGGGTGAGGCCGCTCGAGGGGGCCTCGGTCGTCGTGGCCGTCGGCTCCTCGGTGAACGCCATCAGAGACGTGCGCCCGTCGAGGGCGGAGGCGGGAGCGCCCACGGGCGACCCGAGCACGAGCGTCGCCGCCAGCGCCGCCGCGAGTGATACCTGGCTGGCTTTCATGGGGGCGGGATGGTAGTGCCGGGGGCTGGGAGGGATGGTCTCGACGCAGAACGATCGAGCCCATGGCTCGATCGTTCACCGGGACGAAGGGTTCAGCTGTCTGCGACGACCCTGCCGCGAAGGCGAGGGAACTTCGTTGGAGCGTGTGCGTAGCAGTGGTCCCGCCTGTTGTACCGGCTCAGAGTGGTGGCGCAACCCCGTTGGGCGCAGGTACGTGTCTCGGAGTAGGTCTTGGGGGCACGACTCGTGCCCATGATCCGCTTGCCTTTTTGAACGTTCTCAGCCATTGGTGCTTCCTGATCGTCGGCGCAGGAGCCCCGGGCCTCTCATGGCGCGCCTGGATCTCCTGCGGCTTCCTCGCGTATCAACGTTCGAAGACGGTCGAATAGTTCCTCGGGTGGATCATCTTGGCAGCGGTCCTTGATCATCCGTTTCACGCGCTGCTCGAACGTGAATGCGTCGGCGCATCCGCCGCAACGGTTGAGATGCCATCGGATGCGCAGCCGCCGCGACCATGTCATCTCCTCGTCGATGTACTGGTAGACGTAGGCGACGGCGTGGTTGCAGGCTCTACTCATGCATGTGGTCCTGTCAGGCCGCGTTCCTCTGCAAGCTTCCACAACTTCTGTTGGAGTGCTTTTCTTCCGCGGTGGAGCCGCGACATCACGGTTCCGATCGGGATGTCCATCACCTCTGCGATCTCCTTGTACGAGAAACCCTCGACGTCTGCGTAGTAGACCGGGAGCAGGAAGTGCTCGGGAAGGGACTCCATCGCCGCCTTGACGTCCTCGTCGACGAAGTGCTCGAGGACGTCTTCCTCCGCCGACCGGGTCGCCCCGGATTCTTCGCCCAGGCGCCTGAAGAGGTAGAGGTCCTGGAGCTCGCCGAGCTCGACCTCGCTCGGCCTGCGCTGCTGCTTGCGGTAGCGGTTGATGAACGTGTTGGTGAGGATGCGATAGAGCCACGCCTTCAGGTTCGTTCCCTCCTGGAACGAGTCGTAGGCCCTGTACGCCTTGAGGTATGTCTCCTGTACGACGTCTTCGGCATCCGCAGGATTGCGGGTCATCCGGAGCGCGGCCGAGTACAGCTGGGGGGCGTACTGGATCGCGTCCTTCTCGAAGTTCGCCTGATCGGCCACCCGGCGAGTATACGAACGGTCCCAGACGAGGCGGCAGCGGTCGGGTGCCGGACCGAGCGCCAGGCGACTGACCCCGAGCAGGCCACGCGGGGCGATCGACGGCGCGCTCGGCGTCGGAGGCGCGACGCCCGTGCCGTCTACAATCCAGCTTCCCGCCGGGGTAGCTCAGTCGGCAGAGCGACGCACTCGTAATGCGTAGGTCACGGGTTCGATTCCCGTCTCCGGCTCCACCTGAAACCCTGTCCTCGCACGAGTTTCAGCGATTCCAAAGACCCTCAGCTACCAACCCGGGGCGCGCGCTCGGGGCGCGCCGGGGGCGCGGCAGCTTCGGACTGTCGGCGGTCGAGGCGCTCCATCACGTCGTCCGCGGCGTCGTCGAACAGCCCAACATACGCCCAGCGCGGCGACGATCGGATCATCTACGAGATCATCGAGGACGAGAAGGTGGTGCTGATCCACCGGGCCCAGCACGCCAGGGACGTGTATCGACCGCGGTGACAACGGCCCGTCACGCGCAGGCGCTATCTGTCCAGCGCGAACAGCTCGACCGAGGTGGCGACCCCGCGCAGTTCAATGGGTCCGAGGCTCTCGACTGCGATCCCGTCCGGGATGGTGACCGCCTCGACCACATCTGCGGATGCGAGGAAGGTGCGCTCGAAGTCCCGACACGCCTGCTCGATCCGTGCCGCCGTGTTCGGCGTGTCACCCAGGTAGACGATCTCGTGCTTGACCGTCCCGATCTCACCGGCGACCACCGGCCCCATGTGCAAGCCCGCCCAGAAGCTGGGCACCGCACCGAAATCGGCCAGGTAGTCGCCGGACGACCGGTCGATTGTGTCAGCCATGGCAAAGACGGCCTTGACGCACGCCGCGTTCTCCAGGCCCTTGCGTTCGGTCCAGGTGAGAACAACCTCGTCACCGACGAACCGGTGGACGTCGCCACCGTGGCGGGTGGCGCTGGTAGAGATGTCGTCGACGAAGCGCTTGAGAAAGGCGTGATAGCGCAGGTTGCCCAGCTGCTCGGCGATCTGGGTGGAGCTGCGCAGATCGACGAAGAGGAAGATGCGGACCTCCTGGCGTGGTCGGTGGTAGCGGCCGAGAATCAAACCGACGAGCACGCCCCGACCGAGCAGTCGGTTGACCTGGGCGACGAAGTTGAACAGAAGGGCAGCGAGGAAGCTGATGACGACGGACCAGGCAAATCCTTGATCGGCCAGGTCGCTCCACGCCACCCCGCCGACCGTCAACAAGGGCACGGCGATGCCGGCCACGATGATGGCGAGCCAGGCCAGGCTCCGCGTGACGAGAACCACCAGGAACGGAGCCTCCCGCCATTGGCGGGGAATGAGGTCAACCGCCCAGGCCACCTCGAACGCGACCATGCCACCCGAAACAAGAGCTCCGATCAGCGCTCCGGTGATGAGCGAGCGGGCTGATCCATCGCCGAGGAAGTAGCCGGGGATCATTCCGATGAGCGCTCCCAACGGAGCGACGACGGCCGCGACCCGCATCACGATGCGCCACTGCTCAGAAGTCGTCACGTATCCGGCTGCTCTGCTCGGGCGGGCAATCGTAGGGATTGCGTTGGTACGTGCTTGTCAGTAGTTGAGCAGCGTCTTGATAGCGGTGCTGACCTGGCTGGCGACATCTGGTTCTATGGCGCCGAGGCGATGGACGAGACGGTTTCTGTTGATCGACCGGATCAGCTCGCATTGGATGTAGCTGGTGGCATCGAGACCGCTGTCGGCGCTGGCCTCGGTCTCGATATGCAGCGAGAGACCACGCCGGACCGTGGTCAGCGGGACAACGATCACGAACGGAAACCCGGGGCCGAACGTGTCGGGCGGACCGAGGATCAATGCGGGACGGTGCGCGGCCGGCTCACCGGGATACGGCTCGCCGAAATCGACGAGCCAGAGATCATCAACCGATGCCATCGGGCACCGACGTGTCATCCGCCTCGGCGAGGTAGGTCTGCCATGCCCGGGGGTCCTCTCGGAGTTCGGCAATCTCTGCGGCTACCTGATGGGCGAAGCGTTGGCGTCGGAGCGCTTCGGCGGCGTCGCGAACTGTCTCGATGAGCGATGCCCCGGTCGCTTGGCTCAATGCGAGGAGGCGGGCGTGGGTGTCGGTGTCCACTCGGATCGTCGTAGTTCCCATAGAAGCAGTCTACATTATGTATGCGTTCTGTCTACACCTATACTTTCACGCTCTGCGCACGCCGATCACCTGATACCGGACGAGAACGCACACCTCGACGAGTGCACGAGATCGGCACTTCCTGAGCGGGCGTTCCCGCACGTCTCGAGAGCATCGAGTTGAGTTCGGCTCCACGCGGCGGGTTGCCTGGTCGCCCTTCCGAACGTGCCGAGGCCTCAGCCCGCCTCTTGCCCCGCCCTCCACGCCGTGTACTCGTCTGCGAAGCCGAGCATCAGCAGCGGGAGCAGACCCCCCGTGAACACCCCCGCCGGCGTCGCCACCACCAGGAGCACGAGCGTGTAGATGGTGCTCACGACGACCGCCCACACCCGGCGCCGGTACACCCTGTCGAGGGGCAAGGGGTTGAGGGTGATGGCGCCCCCTGCCCCGAATGCGGCGGATGCTCCGAGCGCGGGCGAGAGGAGCCCGACGGACAACCCGACGAGCAAGAGGAGCCCCATGGCGCGCAGGACCATTCCCGGGGCCCGCGGGTTGCGCGAGACGAAGGCGAGGACCACGAAGACGAACGGGGCGATCGTCAAGGCGATGGCGATGAGCCCCACGTTGATCCGGACGACCTCGTCCTCGGGCGCCGCGAAGGCGTACCCATACGAGAAGTAGCTGAAGACCATCACCACCGTCGCCGTGGCGATCGCCAGCCAATTGCGGCGCCGCAGCTTCTCGATCGGTGTTCCGGCGGGCGCGGTCGCGGCCTATCCCTTCACGGACCCGGCCGTCAGCCCACGCACGAAGAACCTCTGCAGCGAGAAGAACACCACCATCGGGAGCACCATCGTCACGAAGGCGGCCGCGGGTAACAGGTTCAGCGCCCCTTCGCCGCGGCCCGCCAGGGTGGCCAGGCTGACGGTGAGCACCTCGACGCTCGGGTCGTTGCCCAAAAAGACGAGTGCGACGAGATAGTCGTTCCAGACCCAGAGGAACTGAAAGATGGCGAACGACGCCAGCACGGGAACCGACAGGGGCAGGATCAGACGGGCGAAGATCGCGAAGTGATCAGCGCCGTCGATCTTCGCCGACTCGACGATCGACTTCGGGAGCGACCCCATGTAGTTGCGCAACAGGTACACAGCCAGAGGGAGCCCGAAACCGGCATGGGCGAGCCACACCGCCGGGAAGGTCCCGTTCACGTCGAAGTCGACGTAGATCCTGAGAATGGGAATGAGCGCCATCTGGAGAGGCACGACCAACAGCCCGACGACCGTCACGAACAGGATATTGCGACCAGGGAACTCCATCCACGCGAAGGCGTAGGCCGCGAAGGCGGCGATGGTGATGGGAATCACCACGGACGGGATGCTCACTGCCACCGTGTTGGCGAAAGCATTCCCGAACCCCTGATCCAGCACGACTCGGTAGTTCTCCAACGTCCACGCAGCGCTGTCGAACACATCAGTGAAGGCCGACCACCAGCCCGACGCCCGGATCGAGCGCGGGTCACGGAGCGAGTTGATCAGCAGCCCAAAGGAAGGGATGGTCCACAAGGCGACGATGACGGTCACGGCGAGGTAGATCAGACCTCTCCGCGACGCTCGCGGGCCGCTCGGAGCGCCTGTTTCAGTGGTTGCCGCAGCCTCTGACGTCGTCGTCATCGGAGTGCCTCCTCGGCTCGGAACCGGCGCACGTTCAGGATCAGGATCGGCACCACGGCAACGAACAGCACCACGGCGAGGGCAGCTCCGACGCCGTTGTTGCGGTTCGTGAAGAACTCCTGGACCATCTGTTGCGCGACGACCTGGGTGCCCTCACGGCCTCCGGTCATCACCCACACGATGTCGAACACCTTCCACACCGTGATGACGACGGTCGTCCACACCACCACGACCGTGGAGAAGATCGACGGGAACACGACCCGCCAGAACGACTGCCACTCTGTAGCCCCGTCGATCCGTGCCGCCTCGAGCAATTCCTCGGGCACACCTTTGACCGCGGACGAGAGGATGACCATCGAGAACCCGGTCTGTAGCCACACCAAGATCACCATGAGGTACAGGTTGTTCCAAGGCCGTTGGGCCAGCCAGTTCGTCGCTTCGTTGCCGATCGACGTCCAGATGGCGTTGAGGATGCCGATCTGGTCTCCGAACCCCTCCGGCCTGAAGCTGTACACGAACGTCCACACGACGCTCGCCCCGACGAACGAGATCGCCATCGGGAGGAAGATGAGCGACTTCGTGGCCGACTCGATACGCCTGCCGAGCTTGTCGGCGAGCGTGGCGAACGCCAGTCCGATGCCGACCGCTGCCAGCGGGACGACCAGCACCCAAATGGCGCTGTTGCGCAGCGAGACCAGGTATTCGCTCTCCGTGAAGATTCGCACGTAGTTGTCGAAACCGACGAACGACTCGCTCCGGGCATCCTGGAACGAGATGATCGTGGTGTTGATCGCCGGGTAGACCAGGTAGAAGGCCAGCAGCACGAGAGCCGGTCCTACGAAAGCGAAGGGGCGGACGCCGATCCCCGCCTTCAGCGGGAGCCGGTCGACCAGGCGGTCCATCCCCCAGTAGAGGGCCCAGACGCCTCCGATGCCGACAACGAGGGCCACCAACACCTGTATGGCCTTGTTGGCCTCCTCGTCCTTGAGGAACCCGAAAGCGAAGAAGAAGACCACGATGACGACCGGGACGACGAGCGCTGTAGCGATCCTGAGAGCCCAGACGCCCAAGCCTCCCGGCTGCTCGAGCTCCCTCAAAGGCGTCGACGTGACCGGCTCGTCCGGAGTCGTTACCGGTGGTGTCGTCATCGCACCTCCCTCCTCAATCGCCTCAGAGCCAAGACCATAGCGAAAGGGAGGGGCGGCCTGCAGGCCGCCCCTCCCAGAGGTTGCTCAGTCGATTCGGCTCACGGCCAGCTCGCCTCAACGGCGTCCACGACTTCCTGGGTCGACGTGCCACGGCTCCAGTTCACGATGCCCTCCCAGAACGAGCCCTGGCCAACGGCCGCAGGCATCAGGTCTGAGGCATCGAACACGAACGTGTTCGCAGCCAGAGCATCGGTCACCGAAGCGGCGAACGCCTTCGCCGCGTCGGAGTCGTAGCAGTTCGAGTCGACGTCCTTGTGGCCTGGGAGCCGCTCGACGCCGGCCACACCGTGGCCACCGTGCACGGCGATACCGCCGCCGGTCTCAGACGCCAACGTGCACTGCCACTCGGGCGTGATCCAGTCGGTGATCGCCTGGACGGTGGCATCGTCGCCCTCGAAGACGATGATCGTGTCACCGCCGCCCATGGCGCCCGGGTTGCCGTCGATCGTCGGGAACGGGAACGTGGCGATCTCATCCGCCTCGCCCTCCTCGAAGCCCGGGGCCTGCTCGAACACGTTCGAGATGAACGAACCCTGCTTCAGCATGAGACATCCCGGCGGGTCATCGAACAGCGGTGCCGGCGAGTCGTTGAAGTTCACGCCTGCCGCGTTCTCCGGACCACCGAGGACGAAACCCTCGCCGAAGAAGATCTCGCCGAATGTGTCAAACGCAGAGGCCACGGCGGGATCGCTGAACGGGATCTCGTGGTTGAACCAATCGGCATAGGTCTGGGCGCCCGCCTCGCGAACGAGGATGTCCTCGATCCAGTCGGTACCCGGCCAGCCGGTCGCGTCACCGCTCTCGAAGCCGAAGCACCACGGCGTCATGCCGTCGGCGACGATCTGCGCGGAGAGTGCGACCATGTCCTCGTACGTCTCAGGAATCGCGTAACCCTGCTCTTCGAACGTCGGGACGTGATAGAACACGATCGACTTGAAGTTCGGGAACCACGGAACCCCGTAGTGGTTGCCGTCGGCGCACAGGCCGAGATCCATCCAGAACTTGGAGTGATTCGCCTCCATCTCGGCGATGTCGAACCCCATGTCCTCGAGCGACACGAGTGCACCCTCGTCCGCAAACTCGCAGATCGAGCCCGGCTGCGGCACGAATGCCACTTCGGGCGGGTTGCCACCGTCGACCTGGATCCGCAGCTCCTGCTCGAACCCGTCGGATCCGATGACTGTGATGTTCGAGTCTGTCGTCTCGTTGTAGACGCCGACGAACCCCTCGAGTGCTTCGAGCTCGACGCCCGTCGGTGCACCGAAGATCGTGAATTCGGCTCCCACCGTCATGTCCTCGCCGGCAGTCGTCGTCGTTCCGTCGTCACCCGCCCCGGCCGTGGTCGTCGTGCCGCCGTCGCCGCATGCGACCGCAATGATCGCGAATACGGCGAGCAGCACCAGCCACTTGGTCTGCTTCATGTGTCTATCCCTCCGGATTGTTTCCTCCGCCCACCGCAAAGCCGCGGGCAGTCAGCCAAGTTAGAGCAATATTCCCTTCGAGGCGAACAAACCTGCGACCAGGAGGTGGAGCAGACCCGGGCGACGCCCGCGCCGGCCGAGACCGTTGGGATCCGGCGGCGGTCGCCACCAGGGTGCCGGCATCGCCGGTCCTAGTGTTGTCTCGATGGACTCGGCAGAGATCGACGGCGTGCTCGAGGCGGCGGAACGATCGGTGTTTGCAGGCAGCGGGCTCTCCGGGACCAGGTTCTGGGGAGCCGTTGCGCTGGTCAAAGCCGACCGCCCGCTCGTCGATCGATACGCCGACCGGATCGCCGCCATCGACCAGGAAGCTCTGCAGCGTTGGGCGATGCTCACGGTGCCGCTCGGTCTCGGCACCACGCTCATGTCCATAGCCACGCTCGCGGGTTTGGCGCTCGTCGGGTGGACGTACGCACTGGACGGTCTTCCGGCGGTGGCCGTCTTCGCCGTCGGGCTCGGAGCGCTGCTCGTGACGACGCACGGTCTCGCCCACCTCGTGGTCGGCCGCCTTGCCGGCATCCGGTTCACGACATGGTTCGTGGGTCCGTTGTCCGTGCCGCTGACGGGTGGGGTCAAGATCGACTACGGCACCTACCTCAGGGCGGCCGCCAAACGCCGGGCCTGGATGCACGCCTCGGGCGCCATCGTCACGAAGCTCGTCCCGTTCGCCCTCGTCGGCGCGGCCATCGCCGCCGATCTCCCTGCCTGGGCAGTCTGGGGGGTGATCGCGCTCGGAGTCGCCAACGTCGTTCTCGACCTCGTGTGGTCGACGAAGCGCTCGGATTGGAAGCGCTTCCGACGTGAGATGACATTCGCCCGCTCGGCCTGACCGGCGGGCCTGCTACGCCTCGCCGGGCTGTGCAGCCAAGCCGTCTCCGGTTGCGACACGAGCGGCGACCACCTCGTGCCAGCGGAGCATCATCGCCCCGACCGGATCGGCGTGATCGATGAAGTCGAGAGCATCGAGTGGCTCCTCGATCCACATCGTCAGGGCGGTTCGCTTGAAGCGAGGCTCCGACTTGGAGAGCACGTTCTCGGTGCCGACGATGGCGATCGGCACGACGGGCGCTCCGGTGAGCAGCGACAGCCACGCGGCCCCATTCGCCGGGTGATCCGTCCCCCACTGCTCGACTCTCCTCCCCTCCGGGAAGACGACGAGCGGCTCGCCCTGCTCGAGCCTGGCGATCCCCTCCCGGAGGGCGGCGATGGGTGGCCGACCTCGCGGCGTCGGCACGGCGCCGAAGAACCGCGTCATTCGATCGAACCCCGCCGACTTCCCGAACAGCTCGTCGATGGCGAGGTAATACGAGCGGCGCCCCGCGGCGAGCGTGACGATCACGGGGTCGATGAACGACAAGTGGTTGGCGGACAGGATCACCGGCCCCGCTTTCGGCATGTGCTCCCGACCGCGGACCTCCAGGCGCCACCACGCCTTCGAGAACCACCCGACCGGGTGGCGCAGGACCACGACGGCGGCCCGGGCGACCTCGTTGGCGTCAGGTAGCCGCACCGAGATCCGCGAAGAGGTTGGCGAAGGCGAGCTGGGGGCGCTGGTTGGCGGCGAGAGCCTCGACGGTTTCGAGCACCCGTTCGGCGTTGGCGACGGCCGTCGTCGGGAGGACCCTGGTGAGCGAGGCCGCCGACACGTCCATGTTCCTGACCGGGGCTCCGAACTGGGCGGCGGCGACGTCGCGATAGAAACCGGCGAGGATCTCGAGGCCAGACACGTAGAGAGCGGATGTGGCTCTCTTCACCTCGCGGTCGTGGCGATCCTTCACGACCCTCCCGGCATCGCCGGCGGCATCCGTCTCTGTGCCCTGCCTCTCCCTGAGGGCCGCCAGCAGTGGCTCGGCGGCTGCCTGGACCGCATCGGCGAGCTGGAAGGCCCTGGCGGGATGCTCCGCCAGCTTTTCGGGTATCGAGAGCCACACCTTCCTGAACTCGGCGACCTCCGGCCGCGTGGCCAGCGCGATCGCCAGCCCGGGCCGCCCGCCGGAGATACGAGCCGCTCGGTCGGCCTGTCCCGACTCGACGCCGCGAGCGGCGAGGCCGGCCGATACGTCGTCCTCGCCGACCCGCCCGAACACGACAGTCCTGCATCGGCTGGCCACGGTGTCCGGGAGGTCGTCGACGGATTCGGCGACGATGATGAAGACGGTCGACGGTGTCGGCTCCTCGAGCGTCTTGAGGAGGGCGTTGGCGGCTTCGTCGTTCATGGCGCCTCCCTCCTCGAACACGAACACCTTCCTCTCGGCCTGGAGGGGGGTGAGGGAGGCGTGTGAGACCGTGAGCCTCGCCTGATCGACGGTGATGGCGGCCTTGCCGTCCGGCTCGACGACGACGAGGTCCGGGTGCACCCCGGCGAGCACCCGCCGGATCCCGTCATCGTCGCCCCGGCACAAGAGGTCGGCCGAGAAGCGTCGGGCAACCGTCGCCTTCCCGACCGACTCGGGCCCGACGAAGAGGTACGCCTGCGCGGGAGCGTCGACCTCGGAGGCGAGCAGGGCCAGCACCTGGGCGTGGCCTATGACTCCGTCGAATGTCCCCATGACCGTTCCTTCAGCTCCTCGAGCACCTCGGAGACGACGCCGGCGACATTCTGGTCGGCATCGACGACGAGAAATCGGTCAGGCTCGGCTGCAGCCAGCGAATCGAAGCCGTCGGCGACCGACTGCTGGAAGTCGTGACCCTCCGACCCGATCCGATCGGGCTCATGCTGGCGTTCGATCCCCCTCGAGGCGGGTACCCGGAGCAACACGACGACATCCGGCCACGCCGCCAGCCCGGGCTCGTTGATCGCCCGCACCTCCTCGACGCCGAGCCCCCGGCCGACGCCTTGGTAGGCGAGCGACGAGTAGACACTGCGGTCGGAGAGCACCCAACGACCGACGGCCAGCGCCGGGGCGACGACCCGGCGCGTCAGCTGGGCGCGTGCTGCCGCGAAGAGCAGCGCCTCCGCCCAAGGAGCGACCGGCTCGACACCGTTGAGGACGGCGTCGCGGATCAGCTCCCCCGTCGGGGTGCCTCCCGGCTCGCGCACGACGAGCACCGGCTCCCCCAGCTCGGTGAGGGCCGCTGCCACGAGGCGACACACCGTCGACTTGCCGGCCCCCTCGATCCCCTCGAACGCCACGTAGCGACCGCTCACTCGGAGTCCTCCTCCTCAGCGGACGACCTATGGCGGCTCCGCCTCGACGCCTCCTCCAGGAATTCACGGGTCGCCGGCTCCAGCACCGGCGTGCCGAACACGGTTCGCATGCTCCACAGCGTCACCAGGCCGGTCAGGACGATCACCGCTCCGCCCAGGAACATGACGGCTCGCGTAGGCGCATCGAGAGGCCCACCCAGGTCGAGTTTCGAGATGGCGCTGTCGAGCGGCACTGCGATGAGCATCGAACCGAAGAGGGCGATCCGCATGAGGGAGAACAACGAAGCGAAGATGCGGCCGCGCAGAGCGTCGTCGACCGTCTCGTGCAGGTGAGTCAGCCCCATGACGTACGCCGAGCCCGCCCCGAGCCCGAACAGGAAGATCCACCCAGAGGCCCCGAAGACCGTGGACGTGAGGGCGGCGGCGCACAGCCCGAAGCCGGTGACGAGCACCGAGATCGCGAACGTCACGTCGCGGCGCAGCAGGCGGGCGCCGTAGAGGGACACCGACAGGAACCCGAGGCCGGCGCCGATGCCGAGCGTGGTCACCACTGCGAAGAAGCCCGTCGCCCCGGCGCGGAGCACGTCCTCGACGAACGGCTTCCCGATGACGATGATCACCCCGCCCCCGAACAGAGAGGCGGTGATACCGAGGATCACCCGGCGCACCGTCCGCTCGGTCCAGAGGAACGCCAGCCCTTCGAAGAGGTCCTGCCGCGTCGATCCGGGTTGTCGACCGTGCGTCTTCGCTCTGTCGGCCAGCCCGCTCCGGAGCGTCGGCAGCGACAGGATGATGAGACCGGAGACGAGGAAGGTCGCCGCGTCGCTGAAGAACGCCAGCACGAACGGCGCCGTCTCGTCCGGAAAGAATTCTCCGCCCGGATTCGGGAGGGCGGTCACCAGCCAGTTGACCGCCGCGCCGATCGGGATCGTGCCGTAGGTGGCACCGAGAATCAGGCTGTTGGCGTTGACGAGATTCGCCCGGGCCACCAGGCGAGGCACGACGGCGGCGCGTGGCGACTGGCCGAGGAGGCTGAGAAGCTCCGAGACGACCCCGATGAGGACGAGTAACGGCAGTGTCGTGGCGAACACGAGCATCGGGACGAGGAGCGCCCTGCCGAAGTCGGCGACCGCGATGAGGACTCGCCTGTCCACCCGATCCGTGATGACGCCGACGGCGGCGCCGAACAAGAGTCCGGGGAGGATTCGCGAGAGCACGGCGAGGAGGATCCCTTGCCCGCCCGCGATCGTGTCCCCGAGGGCGATCGTGGCGAAGATCGTGATCCAGTCCCCCGTGCTGCTGATGACGCTCGTCCACCAGAGGCGGGCGAACGGTCCGCGGGTGACGAGAGAGAACGACGAGCGGGCGGCCTCGGGGGAGGTCATCGGGCCAGGCTAGGTCGACCGGGTCGAAGTTCGACTCAACCCGAGCAAGGTGACCCGAGCGGGACGGCCACTCAGAACTCGGAGCTTTCCTTGCTCGACGCCGTCTCGTTAACTGCAGCCGGCTTCTTCCTCGCAGCGGGCTTCCTCTTCGCAGCCGGCTTCCTCTTCGCAGCCGGCTTCTTCTTGGCCGCCGGCTTCTCCTGGACCTTCTCGGCAGGCGCCTTCTCTCTCCGCTCGGCGAGCAGCTCGGCGGCCCGCTCGAGCGTGATGCCCTCGATGGTGTCGCCGACGCGCAACGACGCGTTGTGTGCGCCGTCCGTCACGTACGGACCGAAGCGACCGGAGCGCACCGTGACCGCTCCCCCGCTGACCGGGTCCTCGCCGAGCTCCCGCAGCGGCGAGCTCGCCCTGCCCCGGGAGCTCTTCGGCTGGGCGAGCATGCCGACGGCCTCCTCGAGGGTGACGGAGAAGATCTGTGGTTCGCTCTCGAGGCTCCTGGTCTCCTTACCCCACTTGAGATACGGCCCGTAGCGGCCGTTCTGGGCGACGATCTCTGCGCCGTCGTCCGGGTGCAGGCCGACGAGCCGAGGCTGGCTGAGCAACGCCAGCGCTTGATCGAGGCTCACGGTCGCCACATCCATGTCCTTGAAGAGCGATGCCGTCTTCGGCTTCAGCGTCGACCCGGGCTCGAGCTCGCCGAGCTGCACGTATGGCCCGAAGCGGCCCGACCTCGCGAGCACGACGACCCCCGAGTCGGGATCGACGCCGAGCTCCCTGTCACCGCTCGGCATCGAGAGCAGCTCGATCGCCTTCTCGACGGTCAGCTCGTCCGGTGCGAGGTCGTCCGGTACGCCTGCCGTATCGTCGCCGCGCTGCAGGTATGGCCCGTAGCGCCCTGCCCTGACCACGATCTCGCGACCCTCGGCGTCGACTCCCACCGGGATGGAATTGATCGCCCTGGCGTCGATCTCCTCCAGGTTTGCCGATACGAGTTGGCTGAGGCCCGGGTGCCCATTCCCGAAGTAGAAGGCGTTGAGCCACGGTATTGCTTCCTGCTCTCCGGTGGCTATCTCGTCGAGGTCGTCCTCCATCCTGGCAGTGAAGGCGTAGTCGACCAGGTCGGGAAAGTGGAGCTCGAGGAGGGTGATGGCTGCGAACGCCGTGAACGTCGGGACGAGGGCGGTTCCCTTCTTGTGGACGTACCCGCGATCCTGGATCGTCGAGATGATCGACGCGTAGGTGGAGGGCCGGCCGATGCCGAGCTCCTCGAGGCGCTTGACGAGCGATGCCTCCGTGTACCGAGCAGGCGGCTTCGTCTCGTGCCCTCTCGCCTCGATGGCGAGCAGGTCGAGCGGGTCACCCTCGCCCATGGCAGGGAGGAACCGCTCCTGGTCGTCCAGGGCGGCGTCGGGGTCGTCGCTGCCCTCGACGTACGCCCGCATGAATCCGGGGAACTCGATGGTCGTCCCCGAGGCTGCGAATCGGGCGACGCGGCCGGTCCGGGCGCCGGTGCCGACGATGCGCACTTGGACGCTCTCGCCCCTCGCATCCTTCATCTGGCTGGCGACGGTGCGCTTCCAGACGAGGTCGTAGACCCTTGCCTCGTCGCTCGTCGGACCGAAACGCGACGCCACGACCTCCGTGTCCGTGAACTCCTCGCCCGCCGGACGAATCGCCTCGTGCGCCTCCTGGGCGTTCTTGACGCTGTTCCGGTACGCACGCGGGCTGTCGGGCAGGTAGTCGCTGCCGTACTTGGTCGCCACCAGCCGGCGAGCCGTCGCCATGGCGGCGTCCGACAAGGTGATCGAGTCGGTTCGCATGTATGTGATGAAGCCGCTCTCGTAGAGGCGCTGGGCCGCCGACATGGTCCTCCGGGCACCGAAGCGCAGCTTGCGGCCCGCCTCCTGCTGCAGTGTCGAAGTCCTGAACGGAGCGTACGGTTTGCGGGTGTACGGCTTCGCTTCGACGGACTGGACCGAGAACGGTGCTCCCGTCAGCTCGGAGGCGAGCTCGGTTGCTTCCACCTCCGACATGACGACGACTCCGGGCGACGCCAGCGTCCCGGTCGAATCGAAGTCGCGGCCGGTCGCCACCTTGGCGTCGTCCACCGATACGAGGGTCGCTTCGAAGGGCGTCTCGTCACTCGGTGCGGTGAACCGGCCTTGCACGTCCCAATAGCCTGCACCCACGAATGCGATGCGCTCGCGTTCTCGCTCGACGATGATGCGGGTCGCAGGCGACTGAACGCGGCCGGCAGACAGGCCCTGACGCACCTTCTTCCAGAGCACGGGTGAGACCTCGTACCCGTAGAGGCGGTCGAGGATGCGGCGTGCTTCCTGGGCATCGACGAGCCTCCTGTCGAGGTCTCGCGGGTGCTCGACCGCCTCTCGGATCGCCGTAGACGTGATCTCGTGGAAGACCATGCGCCTGACGGGGAGCTTGGGGTTGAGCACTTCCATGAGATGCCAAGCGATCGATTCGCCCTCACGGTCCTCGTCGGTAGCCAGGTAGAGCTCGTCGGCGGCCTTCAAGAGCTCTCTGAGCCTGGCGACTTGCTTCCTCTTCTCCGACGGAACGATGTAGAGAGGCTTGAAGTCGTTGTCGACGTCGACACCCAGGCGGGCCCACGGCTCTCCTCGCATCGACGCCGGAACGTCCGCCGCCGAGCGCGGCAGGTCACGAACGTGACCGATCGACGACTCGACGACATACCCGCTGCCGAGATAGCCACCGATCGTCTTCGCCTTTGCCGGCGACTCGACGATGACGAGTTTCGTGCTCATAGGGAGTTCCGTGACCGGGGCAATGGGCCCCTGACTGGAGAAACGGAGTGCAGTTGTATCGAAGGCCTGGACGTCTTGTCAAGACCACGCATCGACACCTGCCGTCGAAGACTGAACAGAGTCGCACGGCACTTCCATGTGCCGGACCCAACGTGACCTGGCGTTATCCCTGCTCCGTCGAAGTGAGGAGCCCGGCTTTGAGGCGCTCGGCGACGAGCTCCCAGCGGAAGCGGGACAACACCAGCTCCCTGCCGCGTCCGCCGAACTCACGGGCAGCCGGCATGAGCAGCTCGATCGCCTCCGCGATGGCGGCAGGTGATGTGGCGATGTAGCCCGACTCGCCGGGGATCAACGTCTCGGGCGCCCCGCCGGAGTCGCCCGCGATCACGGGAAGCCCCGATGCCGCCGCCTCCAGGAACACCAGCCCGAGCCCTTCGATCTCGAGCCCGCCCCACCGCGACCGGCACGGCATGGCGAAGACGTCCATCTGGCGGTACAGGCCCGGGAGGTCTTCCCACGGCACTGCCACCTCGAACCTGACGGGCACGGCTTCGTGGACCGCCAACTTGCGGAGCCGCTGCTCCGTCCTGCCCTTCCCCACCAGGAGCAGGTCGACCTCGACGCCACGCCGGTGCAGCAGCGCCACGGCCCTGATGAGGCGGTCCTGGCCCTTGCGGGGCACGAAACGACTGACGCAGCCGACGACGAAGGACCCGCCGTCCTTCGTCCCGGGGTGGAACGCCTCATGATCCACCCCGGCGCCCAGGTACACCACCTCCCGTCCGGTGAGCGCTCCCACGGCGCGGCGGGTGTACTCCGACACGGCGAACACCACGTCGGCCTGCCTGAGCCATCCGGCGAGGGCCTGCCTGGCGCCGGGCACCGCCGCCGGGATCGTCACCTCGGCGCCGTGACAGATGACGCCGAATGGGACATGGAGCCGGCGGCGGAGCTCTGCACCGAGCCTCGGAAGCGGGTGAGGGGCGCCGAAGAGGATCGCATCCGGGCGGAAAGGGGCCGCCTGCTCGACGATCCATCGGGCGAGGCTCTTCGTCGGCCACATGAAACGCCGCCGATTCCGCACCACTGCGGCTTCGCCGCGTCTCGTGCCGGCTGCTGCGTCGTCGGCTGGCGCGACGACCAGCAACTCACCGTCGAAGGCATCGAGGGCGTTGCCGAGATACTGCTGGATGCCGCCGGGCTTCGGCGGGTAGTCGTTCGTGATGACGAGGAGCCGCATCAGGCGACGAAGTGGGGGGCGAGGTTCCAGTCGACGAGCCGCCGCCCGTTGGCCGAGTACACGACGCGCGAGAAGGCGGTGTTGTCCATCGAGGCGAGCCGGTGGCGGTTGGCGGGACCCATGCCGAGGAGGCCGGACGCGAATGCCCGCAGCGCCCCGCCGTGCGAGACGATGCCGACCGTCTGACCCCGGTGATTGGCGGCGATCTCGTCGATGGCGGTCGTGACCCGCTGGCGGACGCCCGCAAACGCCTCGCCGGATCCGCCGCGGATGACGTGCTCGTCTCCTGCTCGCAGCAGAGCCAGACCCTCCGGGTCGCGCTCGCCGATCTCGTCGACCGTCAGGCCCTCCCACGAGCCGAACCCGATCTCCTTGAGGTCCTCGACCTGGACCGGTTGCATGCTGAGGGAGTCGGCGACCGCCTCTGCCGTGTGGACGGCGCGCGCCAGGGGCGACGAGTAGATCGCATCCAGCCGAGGCAGGTGGGCGCCCACCGATCGGATCTGCCGACTGCCGCGCTCCGTGAGCTCGCCGGGCTGGTGCCCCTGCCACCTGCCCTCGATGTTGGCGACGGTCTCGCCGTGCCTGATCAGGATCAAGTGGGTCTCCTGATCGGAAGGCATCGGAACGTGGTCCGGGAGCAGGTGGGTCGAGTCGTTGTACCGCACGAGCCGGATGCCATGTGGGTCGGGCGTGAGGGTGACGACCGCCGTGTTGAACGGCAGCGCCAACGGGGCAGGCCGTGACGTGCCGAGCAGCTGCGAGGCGAGAGTGAGGATTGCGAGGCCGTGACTCACGACCAGAGCCCGCCCCGACTCGCCGACGCGCCGGACGAGGTCGCCGAGGGCGTTGCCCAGCCTGACCGCGGTGTCCGTGAGGCGTTCGCCGCCCCCGAGCTCGACGTCGTCGCCTGCCAGCAGCCTGCGGATACGCTCCGGCTCCCGTTCAGAGATCTGCTCGAACGTGAGCCCCTCCCACGAGCCGATGTTCGGCTCTCTCCAGCGAGGATCGACCTCAGGAACGAGTCCCATCGCCGCCGCGGTCGCCTCGGCTCGGCCGAGATCGGACGAGGCGACGATGTCGAAGCGCTCGGAGGCGAATCGCAGCCGGAGCCGCTCGAGTTGCACTTCACCCTCCGGCGAGAACGGCGCGTTCGTCGATCCCTGCCACACCCTGGTGCGATTGGCCGTGGTCTCGGCGTGTCTCACGAGCACGATCTCAGGCGGCAAGGGGCTCTCCGGGAGGGCGGGATGCGGAACATACCACGGGCTTTCCGATGCCCTTCTCCCCTTTCTGGGTATCACGGGCCGGCGGGCCGCATCGTCTGGCGGAAGGAGGCTCATACATGCAAGAAGAGCAGAGGTTCGTGCTCCCGTTCCCCGCCGCCGCCCAGGTGAAGGGACTCGAGGAGTTGGCGAGGATGCGGTCCCACCGCCGAAGCGGCGCAGGCATGCTCAGCCGGGCCAAGGCGTTGGTGGCGGCCGCGAGACGGGTGCGCCGCGCCGCCGTGCCGGCCACGGTCGAGGTGGAGCACCCGGCATCGGTGGCCCGGTAGGGCAGCCCGGCCAGGAGGGTTGGCGTCGGGCCGGTAGGGTGAGCCGGTGCCGGCACCCGCCCTCGTCGCCCAGGCCGCCTCGAACGGCGTCAGCGCCGGACAGGTCATCATCTGGATCGTGGTCGCCGCCCTGCTGCTCGGCCTCTATCGCCTCAACCGAGCCAGCAGACGCAAAGCCGATGCCGAGTATTGGCGTCGGCGGGCACGCCAGGAGGAGCTGAAGCAGAGCGATCCCGACATGGCGCCACCCTCCGACGAAGACGACCCCGGCTGACCCACCTCAGACGAACGCCGAGGCGAAGATGAGGCTCACGATCGTCATCACCTTGATGACGATGTTCATCGCAGGTCCCGAGGTGTCTTTGAAGGGATCGCCGATCGTGTCACCGACGACCGCCGCCTTGTGGGCGTCCGAGCCCTTGCCGCCATAAGCGCCTGCCTCGATGAACTTCTTGGCGTTGTCCCATGCGCCGCCGGCGTTCGCCATGAAGATCGCCAGGAGGAACCCGGTGACGAGGGCACCCGCCAGCAACCCGCCGAGCGCCCGCACCGAGATGAACCCCACCACGAGGGGCAAGGCGACGGCGAGGGTCCCCGGCACGACCATCTCCCGGAGGGCGGCCGCCGTCGAGATGTCGACGGCGCGGGCGGAGTCGGGCCGCACACCGTCCAACCCCTCCAGGAGCCCCGGGATCTCACGAAACTGCCTGCGAACCTCCTCGATCATGCGATTGGCGGCGCGGCCGACAGCCTGGATGGTCAGCGCCGCGAACAGGAACGGGAACATCGCTCCGATGAACAGTCCGACGGTGACCGGGATGTCGAGGATGTCGATCGTCGTCAGCACCGGCTCCAATCCCTCGGCGATGGCGGCCTCGTTGACCGCCTGGCGGAAGGTGAAGAAGAGGGCGAGGGCCGTGACGGCCGCCGAGCCGATGGCGAACCCCTTGGCGACCGCCGCCGTGGTGTTGCCGAGCGAGTCGAGCGCATCCGTGGCCTGGCGAACCTCAGGCGGCAGGTGGGCCATCTCGGCGATCCCTCCTGCGTTGTCGGCGATCGGTCCGTATGCGTCGACGGACACCGTGATGCCGAGGGTCGAGAGCACACCGATGGCGGCGATGGCGATGCCGTACACGCCGGCGATGGCGTCGGGCACATCGAAGGCGACCGTGCCTCCCCAGAACGCCGCCAGCATGCCGAACGCCACCAGGACCACGGAGAATGCGGCCGATCGCATCCCCTCCGAGATGCCGGCCAGGACCACGGTGGCGGGACCCGTCTGCGCCTGCCTGGCGACCTCCTTCACCACCTTGTGGTGGTCGGAGGTGAACCATTCGGAGACCTGGCCGATCAGCCAGCCGAGCAGCAGGCCGGAGACGACGGACACGACGAGGCCCCAGGCGTTGTTCTCGACACCGTCCTGGCTCCCGAAGAGGAGCGGGGTGAGCACGACCGTGCCGACCACGGTGACCCCCATCGCCGCCCACGTACCCTTGTGGAGCGCACTCGCCAGGCTGCCGCCTCCCGGCTTGACGAAGAAGCTCCCGAGTATCGACGCCCCCATGCCGAGCGTGGCGATGAGGAGCGGATAGAAGAACGCCTCCTCTTGGAACGCTGCTCCGCTGAAGGCGAAGGCGGCGAAGGCGATCGGGGCGATGAGCGCCCCGACGTACGACTCGAACAGGTCGGCGCCCATACCTGCGACATCTCCGACGTTGTCGCCGACGTTGTCGGCGATGACTGCGGGGTTGCGCGGGTCGTCCTCAGGGATGCCGGCCTCCACCTTTCCGACGAGGTCGGCGCCGACGTCGGCAGCTTTCGTGTAGATCCCGCCGCCGACCCTGGAGAACAGAGCGATCGACGAACCTCCGAGCCCGATCGCAGTCAGGACGCTGTACGGCTGGTTCACCTCGAGCAGCTCCACGAAGACCAGGTATCCGAGCGACAGGCCGAGCAGCCCGAGCCCGGCGACCGTGAACCCCATCACCGCGCCGCCTCGAAACGCCAGCGGGAGCGCTCGGCTGATGCCGCCCGTCCTCGCCGCCTCTGCGGTCCTGGCGTTGGCTCCGGTTGCGGTCCGCATCCCGATGTAGCCCGCCGACGCCGAGAGCGCCGCTCCGAAGACATAGGCGATCGCACCCCACGGCCGGCCCCAATCCAGGAACACGAGGATGAGGATCGCCAGCACGACGACGAAGCCGGCCACCGCCATGTACTCACGCCGGATGAAGGCCATCGCTCCCTCACGGATCGCAGCCATCAGCTCCTGCATGCGCTCGTTGCCCGGATCAGCCCTGTTGACCTGGTTGGCGAAGAAGTACGCCAGACCGAGTGCCGCGACCGACACCGCGATCGCCAGATACAGCCAGATGATCGGATTCACGCGCCAGGCTCCTCAGTCATTCGGGGTCCACGACCGGGCGGGGAGTGTAGTTCCGCCGCAGTGGGCGACCTGAGTGCTGCCTGCCGGTGCGGGCGGCTCACGACTCGCCGGTCGACGACCGCACCCGCAGCGTGATCGCCGCCCCGAAGAAGCCGAGCCCCGCCAGGAGCGGCCACCACGCTATCGGCTGACTGAGCGCCCTGCCTTCCTCGATGACGTCGAGGCCGACCACCTCGAGATACGACTCTCCGCCGCGGTCCGGGTCGTGGTGGTGCCACACTCCGGTGAGGCTGACGACGGGTCCTCTCGTGCCGTAGCCGCCGGCAGGGTCGAGCCCCTCCGCCAGCCCCGCAGGGATCATCACCCCGATGCCGGTGTTCGACCCGGATCTGGCTCCTCCCTCGCGAAGCGGCATGGTCACGTACGAACCGCCGTTCAGCTGTGCCCACGTCGTCCCGTCGTCACGGTTGCCGTAGTCACCCACGAGCTCCCCCTCGACCGTTATCTCGATCCCGTCGAACTCGGCCGATCCGAGAACGATCGCTTCGACGCTGGTCGCCTGCGCCTCCGCCGGCGCAGCCGCGCCGACCACGGCGGACGTGGCGGCCAGCCAGACGATCACCACGGCCCGCTTCATTTGCCCCTCACCCAAGCGAGAAGGAAGCCGATGAGCGCGAAAACGGCGACGAACTCGAGGCGCCCGGCCCACATCTGCAGCATGAAGACCAGCTTGAGGACGGCAGGCATCATCGTCGGATCCACGACCCCGACCGAGAGCCCGACATTCGCTCCGGCGCTCACCGACTCGAACAGGGCATGCTGCAGCGAGTAGCCGTACGCCATGCCGACACCCGCTCCTAGCAGGAACAGCGCCACGTAGAGGAGCGACACCGCCATCACGGACTGGGCGAGCTCAGGGGTGAGGCGCTTCCGGCTTCCCTGGAAGTACCCGGTACCGACCACCGCCCCGTCCGGGAGCAGGACACGCCTGACCTGGTTGCCGATGGCCTTCAACGTGAGACCGATCCTCAGAGCCTTGACTCCCCCCGAGGTCGACGAGCCCATTCCCCCCAGCGCCATCGCGATGGCGATGCCGCCGTACTCGAGGCCTCCCCAGCCACGCAGCTCGGCGCTGCTCACGGTGGCGAAACCCGTCCCGGTGTGCGCGCTGAGCAGCTGGAACGTGCCGGCCCTGGCAAGCCCGGAGATCGACGAGTAGACCCCGGTCACGGCCAGCCCGACGATGGTGAGCACGAGCGTGAACCCGAGCGATCCGAGGATCGTGCGGGTCTCGAGGTTGCGCAGGACGGATCCAGGGTTACGCCGCCACAGCGCGTAGTGGACCCCGAACGACATCGCCCCGGCGACCATGAGCACAGCCGTGACAGCCTCGAAGATCCCGGAGTGGTAGTAGCCGAGGCTCGTGCTCTGAGGGGCGAACCCCCCCGTGTCGAACCCGGCGAAGAAGATCATCAAGCCGTGGAACGCCGACCGCATCGGAGAGAAGCCGAGAGTGACCCAGCCCACGAGAGTGAGCGCGACGACGCCGCCGACGAGGTGGACGATGGCGACGCCCCATATGAAGCGGGCAGTCGAGGTCACCGAGGGCATGATCCGCTCTTCGCGTGCCTCCCCGTGATAGAGGGTCAGGCCACCACCGGCCGCGAAGAGGCTCAGAGCGGCGAGGATGATGCCCTGGCCGCCGAGGAAGTGCAGGAAGTGGCGCCAGAAGTTGATCGACGAGGCGAGATGATCGAGGTCGTGGACGAGCGAGAGCCCGGTCGTCGTGAGCCCCGACATGGCGTCGAAGTACGAATCGAGCGGCCCCGACCAGTGGCCCGATAGCAGGAGCGGGATCGAGCCGACGAGCGGAGCGAGCGCCCACGTCAACGCCACCACGGTCATCCCGTGGCTCCAGTCGAGCCTTCTGACCTTGGGACTGGAACGCAGACCGATGGCGGCGAGAGCGGCGTAGCAGCCCGCCATGAGGGCGAACGAGCTCATCGGGTGCCACTCGCGAGCGAGGGCGGCCCACAGCAGAGGCACGAGGCTCGCCACCGTGAAGATCGCGAACACCCGGCCCATGAAGAACCCGATGATCCTGAAGTCCTCGGCTACCGGTCGAATCAACATGTCACGAGAGGGCCACTATCAGGGCCGCCACGGCGAGGCCGACCAGGATCACCGCGACGACAAAGAGCGTTTCGAATCCGATCGTCACCAGCAGGCCGGTCAAGCGGCTCCCGATCGTCTCGACCCGCCGGTGGGGCTCCTCGCTCACGGAGCATCCGCCGCCGACGCCATGGCGTCGAAAGCGTCACAGAAGGCCTGCTCGTTGTCGATGGACGTGACGGCGAGGAGGCGATCGCCCGGCTCGATACGGGTGTCGGCGCCTGGGACGAAGACCTTCCCATGGCGAACCACCGTGACGAGAACAGAAGGGGCAGGGAATCGCAGCTCGGCAAGAGGGGTGTCGGGGAAGCCCTCCGGTACCACCCGCTCGACGAGCGAAACTTGACCATCGCCGAGCAGCGCAACGCGGCGCAGCGTCGTCAACTCGATCTCCCGCGAGATCATCGAAGCCATCAGGTCGGTCACCGCCACCACAGGAAGGTCGAGGGCGTCGAATGTCGGCCTGTTGCGCGGGTCGTTGAGCCGGGCGAGCACCCTCTCGGCACCGAGCGTCGTGGCGAGCTGGCAGGCGACGAGGTTGTCCTCGTCCTTGCCGGTGACTGCCAGCAGCCAGTCTGCCCGGTCGACGTCCGCCGCCTCGAGAAGGCGCACGTCCGTACCGTCGCCTTGGAACACGAGAAGATCGTGCTCGTCGGTCAACCGCTCGGCCAGGCGGGCGTTCGACTCGATGACGGTCACGACATGGCCGTCGTCGCGCAGCTCCCGAGCGAGATACCCGCCGACTTTGCCGCCTCCGACGACGATCACCCGCACCGCCGACCACTCATCCTTCCCGTGCCAGGTACTTGTGGAGCTTCCTGCGAGCACCCGCCCTCGCCGCCGCTACGACGAGGTCGCCCGCGTGGAGGGCGAACTCGGCGTCCGGGACGAATGTGGTGGAGCCGCGCCGGACGGCAGCGACGCGCAACATGTTCGGGCTCTCGAGTTGCTTCACTGGTAATCCTTCGGCATTGGCGCCCATCTCCATCTCGATGACCTCGACGTCTCCGCCGCCGAAGGTGACGTGATACCGGAACTCCTCGTCGACGATCTGCTCGTGGATCACCTTGCTCACGAGCTGCGCCCCGGTCACGTACGTGACGTTCAGCGTGCGGTAGGCCTTCGCCCTGGCGGGGTCGTCGAGCCGCGCGATCGACTTGGGGACCCCGAACACCGACTTGGCCACCTCCACCGCCATGAGGTTGGCGTTGTCAGACGACGTCACGGCAAGGAAGGCGTCCGCCGATTCGATGCCGGCGTCTCGCAGCACGCTGACGTCGTATGCCAGTCCGACGTGGGTGGCGCCGTTGAACGTCGAGCCGAGGGCTCTCAAACGCGACTCGTCCGAGTCGATGATCGACACGTCGTGGCCCTCCTCGGACAACGTGAGCCCCAGCTCGCTCCCAACCCTGCCGCAGCCGGCAATGACGATCCGCATCGCACTCCCAGTGGTCGACCCGCGATGTTACGAGGTGCCGGGCGGGTCGCGGCATCGCGTCGCACCGTCGCCGCTCACGTCACCTGCGCCGGAGCCCTCTGGTGAAGCGGAGGATGATCGGGGACACCGCCGGCCGCCCGACGATCGTGAGCACGGAGAGGAGGAGCCTCCCGGGCCATCGGACTGCCAACGACCCCCGGATCGGGCATAGCTCCGGAGCGTCGTTACGATCCGGGCTCGTGCGAGCCCGCACCTCTCTCCTTGCAGCCCTCACGTGCGCCGCCGTGGTCGGTGCGGCGTGCTCGGGCGCGGCCGAGCCGACCACAACTCCCGCTCCGTCGATGACGACCCAACCGGCGTCGACGACGACGAGCCGGCCGGCCCCCACGACGACGGTGGCCGTGAGAGGCGTCACCGTGTCTGGGGATCTCGACGAAGGCCTGCTCACGGCGACCGCCGAGCTCTATTCGTGGATACACGACCACCACAACCCGCGCCCGGCCATCCCGTCACTCCTCTGGCTCCGCCTGCTCGACACCGAACGTCCCGCCGACGAGATCGAAGCGTCCGGCGTCGTCGCCGATCTCGACAACGGGGAATCCGTCGCCGTGGTGCACGCCGGTGAGGATCTCCTGATCGCCGTCCGTGATCCTGCGTGGCGGATCGTCGGGGCCGACCTCGCCGACGCCGACCCGTGGTTCGGACGACCACCTCGCAGCCTGCTCGTCATCGGCTCGGATGCCAGAGTCGGCGAGAACCAGCAGCGTCTCAGGGCAGACAGTGTTCACATCGTCACGGTCGTACCGAGCGAGGGAGGCACGATCGTCGGATTCCCTCGTGACAGCTGGGTCGACAGTCCGGCAGGCACCATGAAGCTGACCAACGTCCTGGCGGGGCGAGGTCCCGAGGTTCTCCTCGAGACGACGGAGAGCCTGACCGAGCTCGACCTCGAGGGCTACATCGTCACGGGCTTCAAGGGGTTCTCCGACCTGATCGGAGAGCTCGGCGGGCTCGTCATCGACCTGCCGAGCGCCGTCAACAGCGGTGTCGCCGAGTGGGAGAGCTATCCGGCCGGCGAGCAGAAGCTGTCGCCGGTGCGCACCCTTCGCCTGGCGCGGATCCGCAAGACCCTGGCAGGCGGCGACTTCACGCGGAGCGCCAACCAGGGCCTCATCATGCTCGCAGGGATGCAGATGGTCCGCGACCTCGGGATCGACACGCTGCCGAGCATGGTCGAAGCGCTGCTGGCCCATGCGTTCACCGATCTCACGACGGAGGCGCTCCTCACGTTGGCGGCGTCGATGTACACCGTGGATCCCGACGACCTCGTCAACCGGGTGCTGCCCGGCAGAGTCGGATCGGTTGCCGGGCAGTCCGTCGTGTTCCTGTCGGCCGATGCGACCGACGTCTACCGAGACTTGCGCGACGGTCTCCTCGACGAGTGAGGCGCCGCCCATCGGTGGCTTGAATGAGGGCGTGGTCGCCGACGACAAGAGATCATCGATCGCCGACGTCATCGACGCATGGCTCGACGACCCGGAGATCGCGCCCCGGATCGTCCACATCGAGCGGATAGAGGGCGCCGACGCCGTCTTCGCCGACATCGCGGTAGGGGCGGCCGTGCGGGGGCGCCTCGAGGCCGCCGGGGTAGGCAGGCTCTACCGGCACCAAGCGGAGGCGATCGCTGCGATCCGCTCCGGGAAGCACACGGTGGTCGTCGCCGGCACGGCCTCCGGGAAGTCGCTCTGCTATCAGATCCCGATCGCCGAGGCCATCGAGGCGGACCGGCAAGCGACCGCCCTGGCGGTGTTCCCGACGAAGGCCCTCGCCCAGGATCAGCTCGGAAGCCTGCTCCGCACCGGAACGTCGAACCTGGTGGCGGCCACCTACGACGGGGACACACCCCGGGACGAGCGGGCGTGGATCCGCCGCAACGCCAACGTCGTCGTCACGAACCCGGACATGCTGCACCTGGGAATGCTGCCGCACCACGAGCGCTGGAGGCATTTCCTGGGTCAGCTCCGATACGTGGTCGTCGACGAGATCCACAGCTTCAAGGGCATCTTCGGCAGCCACGTCGGCCTGGTGCTGCGCCGCCTCAGGAGGCTGGCTGAGAAGTACGGCGCCACTCCGACGTTCGTGTTCGCATCGGCGACGATCGGCAACCCTGCCGAGCTGGCAGGCGCCCTGTCCGGGCTCGATGTCGCCGCGGTCACCGACGACGTCGCCCCGCGCGGGGCGAAGACGTACGTGGCTTGGAACCCACCGATCGAGGACGAGGCTCGAGGGCTGCGGGGGAGCCCGCTCACCGACGCCACGAACGTCTTCTGTGACCTGGTCGCCAACGACCTGCAGACCATCACCTTCAGCCGGAGCAGGAAAGCGAGCGAGCTCATGTACCGCTGGGCCCGCGACCGGCTCGACGAGGAGCGCCGGGCGCTGGTGGCGCCCTACCGAGCCGGCTACCTGGTCGATGAGCGCCGGCGAACCGAGGAGGAGCTCTTCTCCGGCAGGCTGCTCGGGGTCATCGCGACGAATGCGCTCGAGCTCGGGATCGACGTCGGCGGCCTCGACGCCGCGGTGCTGACGACTTTCCCGGGAACCATCTCGTCGTTTCGCCAGCAGGCTGGACGGGCAGGTCGATCGCGCCGGGAGTCGCTGGCCGTGCTCGTCGCGGGCCACGACGCACTCGACCAGCACTACATGGCACATCCTGAGGAGCTCTTCGTGCGACCCGCCGAGGCGGCGGTCGTCAACGTCACCAACGAACAGATCCTGGCGGACCACCTGCGGTGCGCTGCATACGAGGCACCACTCGTCCCAGAGGACGCCGAATGGTTCGGGCACGACATCGAGACGATCGTTCCCGACCTGGTGCGGTCGGGCGATCTCGGGCTGCGAGAAGGCAGGTTGTACTGGTCCGGTGGCGGAGCGCCCGCCTTCGACGTGGACCTGCGCACCTCCGGCGGACCGCCGTACGAGATCATCGACGAGCAGTCGCGCCACATAGGCACGATCGACGAGGCCCGGGCGTTCACACAATGCCACGAGGGCGCCGTGTACCTCCACCAAGGCGAGGGCTACGTCGTCGAGGTGCTCGACGTCGAGGTCCGAGAGGTGCGGGTACGCCGCGGCGAGGTGGCGTACTTCACCCAGCCGCAGACGGCCAAGGAGCTCACCGTCGTCGCACGGGAGGATTCCTCGACAATCGGACTCGTCGACCTCGGGCACGGGAGAGTCTCCGTCACGACAGAGGTGCTCGGCTTCCAGCGGAGATCGCTGTCGACCGGCGAGGTGCTCGACACGAATCCGGTCGACCTGCCACCGCGCAGCTTCACGACACAAGCGCTCTGGCTCTCGTTTCCGCCCGATCTCGTCGATCAGGCCGGCGTGACGCCGGCGGCGCTCCCCGGCACCATGCACGCCATCGAGCACACCGCCATCGCCATGCTGCCGCTCTACGCCATCTGTGATCGCTGGGACGTCGGCGGCCTGTCGTCCGCCTTCTTTGCCGACCTCGGCGGGCCCGGGTTCTACATCTACGACGGATACCCCGGCGGCGCCGGCATCGCCCCCATCGCCTACCAGCGAGCCCGACAGCACCTCGCCGCGACACTCCAAGCGCTCGTCGACTGCCCGTGCTCGTCTGGATGCCCATCCTGCGTCCAGTCACCCAAGTGCGGGAACTACAACGACCCGCTCGACAAGCACGGAGCCATCGAGCTGCTCGCCGTCGCGCTCCGGTAGCTCGCCCCGGGCAATGGAATGCAACCGCTCGGCGCACGGGCGCTCTTACACTCGACGCGTCCGGTGAAGGCCGGGCTGCCAGATTCGAGTACCGGCCGATGCATGGCCGGGAGTTCCAAAAGAGGAAACGTGGCTATCAAGAAGGCTGCGGCCACGAAGGCTGCACCAGCGAAGAAGGCTGCGGCGCGCAAGCCGGCGGCCACGAAGGCTCCAGCCAAGAAGGCTGCACCGGCGAACAAGGCTGCGGCCAAGCCGGCGGCCAAGAAGGCCCCGGCCAAGAAGGCCCCGGCCAAGAAGGCTCCAGCCAGGAAGACGACCGTCAAGGCCGCCGCCAAGCCGGCAGCCAAGAAGGCCCCGGCCAAGAAGGCCCCGGCCAGGAAGCCGGCGGCGCGGGCGGCGGCCAAGAAGAGGTAGTCGAACCCAGGGAGGAGGGGCCCGAGCGCGTGGGCGACGGGCCCCTTCTGCGCGACTCAGAAGGATTCAACGGACCCGGGTCGGCCGACCCTTCAGCCGCTCCTCGAATGCCGGCAGACGCGCCGGCACGAACTCGGCCCTGCTGCGCGCCTCCACCGTCACCACCCCGAACACGAGGAGCCGGCGATCAAAGGCGACGGTCACCTCCACTGCTCTCTCGCTCCACGACTCATCGACAGCGCAGGCGCACGCCACGAGCCGGCCACCATTGAGCGTGGCGAACCGAGCCGCCTCCTGGGCGGGTGTGCCGGCGGCTCCGAACGGGCGGAACGTGACCGGGGCGGCGGCGAGGGCGGCAGCATCGGCCGCGATGCTTGCCTGCGCCCTCGCCTGCAACAGCATGCCGACGTCCGCCACGACGATCGTGAGCGCTACCACGAGCACACAGACCGCCAGAAGCGGCAGCGACGCGGCGCCCTCGTCGGTCATGCCTCGACCCGCATCGCCGCCCTGCCGGTGAGCTCGATCACAAAGCCACCGAGAAGGGGCGACGCCACCCGATGGGTGAGCCGGACTGTGACCGCGGCCTGCTCTCCAACGACGTGCGGACGAGATACCGAGACCCGAGCAACGGAGCCGCCACGGCCGAGGGCCGCCTTGGCGGCGGCGACCGCCCGAGCGGGGTCGGGGCTGGTGGCCGCCTCGCGGGCTCCCTCGCGAGCAGCGTTCATGACCTCGAGCTGCGCCCGGGCCACGACCGCCACCTCGACCATCGCCAGGACGAGGAGGAGCACGAGTGGGAGCACGATCGCAAACTCGACGACCGCACTCCCCCGCTCGCTGCTCACATGAAGTCCTTGACCCTGGCGAGCACCGCGTCGAACAGACCTGCCAAGGCGTCGGTGTTCGTAGCCCACACGATGAGAGCGAAAGCGACGGCCGCTGCAGCCACGATGACCAGGGCATACTCGGCGGTCGCCTGCCCCTCCTGGCGGAGGATGATCGAGTGCATGTGACACTCCTTCCATCTCGGACATCCCGGGCTGCCCCCGGGCGGCGGGAAGTCAGAGGGCGAGGCGATCGAAGGCGCTCAGCAACGTGGGGCCGACCGTGAGCACGAGGAACCCAGGCAGGATCAGTAGAGCGAGCGGGAACAGCATCCGAACGGGCAGCCGCTTGGCTGCGGCGACAGCCCTGGCTCGCTCCTCGGCCCGCTGCTCGACGACGAGCGCGGCGACGATCTCGAGCAATGGCGCTCCTGTGAGGGAGGCGCGTCCTGCCGCTCGGTAGAGGTCGGTTGCCCGCCCTCCGGCTGCCTCGAGCGTCGCCTGTCCTCCAAACCGAGTGGCCTCCCGAATGACCGAGAAGACCTCGCGGCGCAGCTCGGGGTGAACCTCTCGGGCTGCGAGGCGCAGAGCCGCCCGGAATCCGAGGCCGGCTCCGAGTCCCAAGACCGTCAGTTCGCTGAGGAGCACGACGTCGGAGTCTGCGCCGCCGGTGTCGGCGAGCCGGTCGGTGCGGCGACGCCGCAAGCGCACAAGCGGCACCGCGGCGACGAACGCCACACCTGCGAGTGGAGCTACGACGAACGCCACCGCAGCCGCCAGCAACGGTGCGAGTGCCACGTCGTCGAGACGGCGGATGGCAATCATCGAGACGGCCGCCAGAACACCCCTGGCCATCACGTCGCTCACGCCTCGCTCATCGCGATCGTGCCAGCATCGTTGCGACGATCGCGATGCCGGCGACCTCGAGCCCGACACCGGCCGCCAAGATCGTGAAACCCACCACGCCGTGGTCGATCAGGACTCCGGCTCGCCCGGTGAGGAGGAGCAGCATTGCGAACCCGAGTGGGGCCACGCCGACGACGAGCGCAGACAAGCGTGCCTGTGCGGTCAGCACTGCCCTCTCACGAGAGAGCTCGGCCTGGTGAGCTGCCCGATCGGCCAGTACCTCGAAGATCGCAGCCGCTCTCCCTCCCGTGGAACCCGCCAGCCGCAGCGCCGGGGCGGCGACGCGGCCGTTCGCCGGAAGCGATGCGGCCACTGCCGCGGCCACGTCCTCGAACGGCGCCCCGACGACAGCACGCCGCTGAGCGCCGCTCAGGTCGAGGGATGGCACCCGCGCCGCCGCATCGCCGATGGACATCCGTAGCGAGGCACCGGACCGCAACTCCGCGGCAAGCGCCCTGAAATACTCAGCCTCGAGAGATGGCCGAAGCCGTCTACGCATGACCCGCCGCCCGCTGACAGCCACAGCCCAGGCGGTGATCATGGCCGCCGCCACGAGAGGCTGGCGTGCGGCGACGACGCCCACGCCGATGACCCACCACGGCACACCCGTCGCGATCATCATGGCGATGAGCAGCGCGATCACCACGAGTAGACCTCCTCCAGGTCGTCGAGCGTGACCGCGGCGATCCGGCTCACCCGTCGGTTACCACCTCGCCGCTCGACTTGCACCACGATGTCGAGCGCCGACCGCAGCTGGCGCCGCACGGTCGCAGGCGACACCCTCCTGTCCCCAGACAAGGCGAGCGACTCGACGCGCCACACCGCTTCCTCGGGTCCGTTGGCGTGGACGGTCGACATCGATCCGTCGTGCCCGGTGCTCATCGCCTGGACCATGTCGAAGGCCTCGGGGCCTCTCACCTCGCCGACGATGATTCTGTCTGGTCGCAGGCGGAGGGCGTGTCGCACGAGGTCACGCAGTGGGATCTCGCCGAGGCCCTCGACGTTGGCGGGTCGAGCCTCCAGCCGCACGACGTGGCCTGCGAGGCGAAGCTCGGCGGCGTCTTCGACGGTGACGACCCGCTCGCCGGCGGGGATCACTCGCGACAGAAGGTTGAGGAGAGTCGTCTTGCCTGACCCGGTCCCCCCGCTCACCAGGATGTTCCTGCGAGAGGAGACGGCCTCGGCGAGGAGATGAGCCCCGTGGTCGTCGATCGCGCCGGCGGCGACGAGGCCGTCCAGGTCGGAGACCGCCTCGGTGAAGCGCCGCACCGCGACCACCGGCCCATCGACCGCGATCGGGTCCATGATGGCGTGCAACCGCGAGCCGTCCGGCAGGCGGGCGTCTACGACCGGGCTCGCCCTGTCGATCCGCAGGCCGAGCGGAGCGATCACCCGCTCGACGGCAGCAAGCACCGCCCGGCCGTCGGGGAACCGAATCGAGGTCCGCTCGAGAGCGCCGGCGCGCTCGACCCAGACCTCCCCGGGCCCATTGACGAGCACGTCGCTCACCTCACGATCGCGCAGCAGGGACTCGAGCGGGCCGAGGCCCACCAGGGCGTCGGCCGCGTCGACGGCGACGGACGCAGGGGCCAACGGCGCCTCCTCCAGGAGGAGCCGTTCCGCGGCGGCGACGAGCGCGGCACGTTCCAGGGCGACGTCGGAGTCGATGAGCCGGCGCGTCAGGCGGTCGATCAATGCCATGGGTGCTCCCATACGTCGCCCCAGGCGCGCAGCCAGCGGTCTCGCCGTGGCAGAGCACCAGCAACGAGCGCCCGAGCGGTCGCCAGCGCCATTCGGGGCAGGACGATGGATCTCCCCGGAGGCTCGGTGCGCAGCCCGAACGGCTGGTAGACGGCGGCCACGTCCAGCGGCTCGAGCCACTCGGAGGGGAGCAGCGGACGCACCGGGACGACCCCGTCGAAGCCGGGAGGTCGATGGCGCCCGAGCCTGAAGACGACCCTCGGCCACCCTGCCAGGAGCGCCTCGATGACCTCGCGCCCCTCGTCCGGCAAGATGCCGCCGTTGCGGAGCACCGCGACGCCGCGACGCAGTGGGGACAGATCGGACGCCGTGGGGCTGTCCCGCACCATGGCGGCCAGGCTCCCCGAACCGGGATAGCCGGGCCCGGCAGGGTCGAGGTCGACGACGAGCGCCGTGTCACACGCCGCGGCCAGCGCCAAGGGCGCGATGGCGCCGAGCACCCCGTCCTCCGGTGCCCAAGTCGAGAGCGCAACCATGCGCCCACCTCTCAGAGTCCGGCGGGGAAGGCCCCGCAAACCTATGGGACGAGCGCGACACGTTCAAGACTCCCGATCGGCAGCCGCCAGACCCACTCCACGCTGGGACCTCCATGGTCGGGGAGCCGTCGACGTTCATCGTGAGGGCCGCAACGAGTTCTGAACTGCGCCTTTGCCGCTTCACGGGCCGTGGGATGCTGCCGATAGGACACCCGTGAGCGAAGCAACCGGTGCCGGGCGGGTCCGACGCGCCGTCCTCGTGACCGGCACGGTCTCGGTGAGCGCCGCGCTGATCCTCGAGCTCCTCCTCGGATCGGGAACGTACCAGCCGCAGCCGCTCCGCATAGCCGCATACCTCGTCATCCTGCTTCTCGTGTGGGACGCCAGACGCCGAGGCAATCGGGTCGAGGTTCTCACGCTCGGCTCGGCGGTGCTTCTCTGCGTCCTGTCACTCGCAGACGGTGCCCTCCCCGAGCGAGGCGCCGGGTTCGGCCCCGGGACGACTGCAGGCATCGCCGGCCTCGTCTGTGTCATGTACCTGGCGACCCGCGAGACGACCAGGATGTGGCCCGTCTGGTCGATGAGCGCCGGCATCGCCGCCTTCGGGGTGCTCTCGGTGGCCATCGAGCGGCCGTCGGGAGCCATCGCGGTCACCTGGCTGCTCGTGGCGATCCCTACCCAGGCACTGGCGATCTGGCTCGTCGTCGACCTCACGGCGCGGCTGGCGAACCACGCCAGAGCGGAGACCGTGAGAGTCAGGATCCAGAAGGCGCTGGCGGCGTGCTCCCACATCCTGCTGGCGCGCGACGACGAGACGGCGATCGAGAGCGCGTTGCGCGCCCTGCTCGACGCCACCGAGGCCGACTACGCCTACGTCGACGTGAACCAGTCCGAGCCGGACGGCAGGGTGACATGGCGGATCGTCCATGACGTGATGAGCTCGCGGGTCCCGATCGGCCCCGGCGATTTCCAGGACGGCAACTACGACGACATGCCCTGGGTCGCCGACATGCTCGGTGCAGGAGAGCACGTCGAGATCCGCGTCGAAGAGCTTCCGGAGCGGCTGAGAAGCCGGTATGAGGCAGAGGGGGTGAAATCCGAGCTCGCCGCCCCGATCCTGATCGGCGGCGCGTGGATAGGGACGATCGGGTTCACCGACTTCTATCGCGACGGGGTGTGGACGGACCTCGAGGTCGATGCCCTCATGCGGGCCGCCGACATGGTGGGGGCGTACTGGACGCGCGAGCGCGCCCGCGAGGGGCTGGAGAACCTGGCCATGGCGAAGGACCGGTTCGTGGCATCCGTGAGCCACGAGCTGCGGACGCCCCTGACGGCGGTGGCCGGGTTCTCCGCCGAGCTGCGCGAGAACCTCGAGCGACTCACGACGACCGAGATCAGAGAGATGGTGGAGCTCATCGCCGGGCAGAGTGACGAGGTCGCCAACCTCGTCGAGGATCTGCTCACGGTCGAGCGGGCCGCCGCCGGCAACCTCGCCGTCAACCCGGTCGAGTTCGACCTGACAACCGCCGTGGCGTCCGTGGTGGCCACGACGCCGCTCGACGGCAAGTCCGTCGTTCAGGTTCCGGGCTCGATCTTCGCCGTCGCTGATCCGCTGCGGACGCGTCAGATCGTTCGCAACCTACTCACGAACGCCGCCCGCTACGGCGGCCCGTCCGTCAGGGTCACGTGCACAGAGCACGGCGTCCACGCTTCCGTGACCATCGCCGACGACGGCCCCGGGGTCGAGGGCATGGACGCCGAGCGCATCTTCGACCCGTACTTCCGCTCGCGTCCGGAAGGCGGCGTGCCGGGTTCCGTCGGCCTCGGGCTGGCCGTCGCCCGGCAGCTGGCACGCCTCATGGGAGGCGAGCTCGTCTACGGCCGCAAGCGGGGGTGGACCGAGTTCGTCCTCACTCTCCCGAGCCGGCTGCCCGCCAAGGGGCAGCCGGTCGGGGCCGGCGCCTCGGTGTCCCGATGACTCCCGGAGACAACTCGACGTCGCACGTAGACTCGCCGGTGATGCAAGAGGCAGCATTCTTCGACCTCGACAAGACCGTCATCGCCAAGTCCTCGACGCTCGCCTTCGGCAAGCCGTTCTACAAGGCGGGCTTCGTCGGGAAACGAGCGCTCATGAAGATGGGATTCGCCCAGCTCTTCTACGTGCTGTTCGGAGCGGACGAGGAACAGCTGCAGCGAGCCCGCGACCAGATGCTGCAGCTCACTTCGGGTTGGCACCGCGCCGAGATCGAACAGCTCGTCGAGGAGACGCTCGATGAGGTCGCCGATCCTCTCGTCTACGCCGAGGCGCTGACCCTCATCGACGACCACAAGCGGCAGGGCCGCCTCGTCTACCTCGTCTCGGCGAGCCCGGTCGAGATCGTGCGTCCCATCGGTCGCCACATCGGCGTCACCAACGTCATCGCAACCAGGGTGAAGACGGACTCGGCGGGCTTCTTCCTCCCCGAGCTGGCGCTGTACGCCATGGGCCCGGGCAAGGCGGACGCCATCAACGAGCTCGCCGAGCGAGAGGGCATCGACCTCGGCTCGTCGTTCGCCTACAGCGATTCGATGACCGACCTCCCGATGATGGAGTTGGTCGGCCACCCGGTGGCGGTGAACCCGGAGAAGGACCTCAGGAAGCTCGCCGAGGAGCGGGGATGGGAGATCCTCGAGTTCCAGCGGCAGGTGTCGCTGCGCACGCGTCTCGCTCGACCCGTCCCCATCATCTCCGGAGCGACGATCGCGGCGGCGGGCATCGGCGCCCTGGCCGTGATCCTGCTGAAGCGCCGCGCCGCGGCGAGGGCGTGACGTCGCAGACGGCGGCCGCGCCTGCAGGCCCGATGGATGCCGCTCAGGCTCCCGGCGCCTTCTCCGCTTCCTTGGCTGCGATCCCCTCCGCCCTGGCGGCCTCGAGCTTGGCGGTGGTCAGCTTCGGGGCGGCATAGAGGAACACCAAGGCGTACGCCGCCGCGGTCACGAACCACGGCATCCGAAGGGCCAGCTCTCGGCTGGCGAACGTGTCGGTGGCCGATACGATGAGCCCGCCCAACGCCAAGCCGATCGGCATCATCCCCCAGGCGAAGAACCGGTACACGCTGTTCACCCTGCCGAGAAGCCTGTCGGGGATGATCGTCTGGCGCAGCGACACCGTGATGACGTTCCACAGCACCGCCGTGAACGTGAACGCCACGAACATCAGCCAGGCGATCGGCCAAGCAGACGTGACGCCGATGACGAGGGATGTGATTGCCCCGCCGATGAACGTCACGTAGAGCGACGTGCCGCTCCCCAGCGCCTTGCTGACCCGCGATGCGCTGACGCTTCCGATGATCCCGCCGAGGGCGCCGCCCGTCATCAGCAGGGCGAAGGCGAACGAGCCGATGCCCAGTACCTCCTGGGCGAAAAGGACGAGTGTGGCGAACGTGAGGCTCGACAATGCGTTCATCAGGCCGAGGATGATCGCCATCGGGCGGAGGAGCGAGTGGCCCCAGAGCCAGGAGAAGCCCTCCGCGATCTCCCTGCGCCACTCGACCTTCTTCGATGCAGGCACGTCGCGCCTGGTACGGAAGTCGCCGGCGACGAGGAAGACGAGAGCCGCGGCGACGGCAAACGTGCCTGCATCGAAGAAGAACGGGAGAGCAAAGAGCGCCGCGATGAGGAGGCTGCCGAGGGGCGGTCCGACGAAGCTGTTGGCAACCATCTCGGCTCCCCACATCCGCCCGTTCGCCTTCTCGAGAGCGCCCGGCTCGACGATGGCCGGCATGATCGTCTGGGCGGCGTTGTCCCGCAGCACCTCCGCCAAGCCGAAGAGGAGTGAGGCGGCGACGAGAACGGAGTAGATCGCCATGTTGGTGGAGATCGCGATCCCGCCGGCTACCTCGTCGGGGGAGGGCAGCGAGTCGGCGCCGACGACGACTGCAACGGCGACCCCGAGGGTGACGACCGTCCTGAAGGCGTCCATGGCAACCATGATCCTGCGCCGATCGACCCTGTCGGTGATGACGCCGGCGGGAAGCGTGAAGACCAGCCACGGGATCCGCTGGGCGACGGCGATGAGGGCGATGAGCAACGGGTTGCGCGTGACGGCAGAGGCGAGCCACGGGTAGGCGATGAGGGCCACACCGTCCCCCAGGTTCGAGATGACGCTTGCGGTCCAGAGCTTCCAGTAGTTCCCACCCAGCTTGGCGCGGTCGCCCTCGGCGGCCCGAGCCGCGGTCTCCTGGTCGGTCATTCCCTCGGCTCCTTGAGCGATGGTCGGTCTGTTGGATAGACGGCGGCGACGAACCCGTAGACCCGCGATCCGCCTCGCGGCATGCGGACGAACTCCTCGGCCAGCAAGAGCACCCTCCGTGAGAACTCCGCGGCCGCCTCCTCCGGGATCCTGACATGGCGGAGCGTGGTCATCGGGAGCGCCGAGCCGGCCTCGGCCACGGCCTCCTCGGCAGCTTCGCTGAGCATCCACATCTCGCCCTCCGCCGGAATCGCGCCGAAGACGATCGTGCGGCCCGTCCTGCCGTAGTACTTCTCGGTCATCGCCCTCACCTTCCTAGTGCGGACGACCCGGACGAGGTCGGCATCCTCGAGGACCTTGATGTGGTAGCCGACCGTGCCCTTCGGCTTGCCGAGCGCCGCCGCCAGGTGCGACGTCGTCGCGGCCCGCTCGAGCAGCATGTCGAGGACGGTCTTCCGCGTCGGGTCGCCGATCGCCTTCAGTTGTTCAGGTGTGTCGGCGACGACGTAGTCGTCGAGGCTGTAGTCCGGGATGCTCTCAGGTGCCGGCAGAGGTATGGTCGACATCTTCCGTATTGTCGGGATTTCCCGACCCAATGTCAACCGGACGTCGAGAGCCGCGCCCTCCGAGCACCCAGACCGCCACAGCGGCGAGGGCAGCCGCCGCGGCAGCCAGCCCCAGCCAGCCCCACCGGCGGGTGTCCCCGTCGCCCGGATCTTCGATGGCCGGATCTTCGATGGCCGGATCTTCGATGGGTCGTGTCGTGCCTCCGCCGGAAACCTGCTGCAGCGCGGCCGGATCGACCCCGAGCTCGACCAGGGTGTGCACCTCGGAGACGACTGCGGTCGTCCCCGACTCGGCGATCAACTCGAAGCCCATGCGGAGGTCGGGTCGGATCGGAACGGTCACGATCCCCTGCCACACCCCTGACCGCACGTTCGAGAGGGCGACCGGGGGAAGCTCGGCGCCATCCACGCCGACGGTCCGCGCCAGGACCGCAACGGCGCCCACCTCGACCTCGACCGTCACGCTGAGCTGGAGCTCGCCGTTGCCTGCCCGGATGGCGCTCACCTCGGCCTCACCGAACGGGGCGGCGAGCGTGACGGAGAGCAGCATGGCCAGCAGCGTCGGCACAGAGGCAGGTTACCGTCGGCAAGGGTTCTCGACGGGTTGCCTACTATCCGACGATGGCTGCCAGCACCCTGTTCGACAAGGTCTGGGCCGACCATCTCGTCGAGGATGGCGACCCTGCCTTGATCTTCGTCGACCTGCACCTCGTCCACGAGGTCACGTCTCCGCAGGCGTTCGAGTCGCTCGAGCTGTCCGGCCGTCCGGTCCGCCGCCCCGACCTCTGCCTGGCGACGATCGACCATGGCGTGCCGACGGAGGGGAGAGCCCTCGGTATCCAGGATCCGCTCTCTCGCCGGCAGATCGACACTCTGGTGGAGAACTGCCGCAGGCACGGGATCACGCTGTTCGGGATCGACGATCCGCGCCAGGGCATCGTGCACGTGATCGGCCCGGAGCAGGGCGTCACCCAGCCCGGGATGACGATCGTCTGCGGCGACTCGCACACCTCGACCCACGGCGCCTTCGGGGCGTTGGCTTTCGGGATCGGAACCAGCGAGGTCGAGCACGTGCTGGCGACGCAGACGCTGTCGCAGACCAAGCCCAAGTCCATGGCGATCAACGTCGAAGGCACCCTGCCGACCGGGGTGACGGCGAAGGACGTGATTCTCGGCATCATCAACCGCATCGGCGTCGCAGGCGGCACCGGCCACGTCATCGAGTACCGGGGCTCGACGATCCGGTCTCTGTCGATGGAGGGTCGGATGACGATCTGCAACATGTCCATCGAGGGCGGGGCCAGAGCCGGGATGATCGCCCCGGACGACACGACGTACGAGTACCTCGTGGGAAAGCCTCACGCCCCGATCGGTGCCGCGTGGGACGATGCCCTGGCGTACTGGGAGAGCTTGCCAACGGACGAAGGGGCGCTCTTCGACGCCGAGGTCGACCTGAGAGCCGCCGACCTGGCGCCCTTCGTGTCGTGGGGCACCAATCCGGCACAGAGCGTCCCGGTCACGGGGCGGGTGCCCTTCCCTGACGACTTCGACGATCCGCTCGACCGCGACGCCACCGAGCGAGCACTGGCGTACATGGACCTCGAGCCGGGCACGGCCATCGAGGAGATAAGGATCGACCGGGTCTTCTTCGGTTCGTGCACGAACGCCAGGATCGAGGACCTGCGGGCGGCCGCCCCGCTCCTGGAAGGCAAGACGGTCCACCCGGACGTCTCGGCGATGGTGGTCCCCGGTTCGGGGCTCGTGAAGATGGAGGCCGAAGCAGAGGGCCTCGACAGGGTCTTCAAGGAGGCGGGCTTCGAGTGGCGAGACGCCGGCTGCTCGATGTGCCTCGGCATGAACCCGGACATCCTCGCGCCCGGCGAGCGATGCGCCTCGACGTCCAACCGGAACTTCGAGGGCCGCCAGGGAAGGGGCGGGCGAACCCACCTCGTGAGTCCCGAGATGGCGGTCGCCGCCGCCGTCGAAGGCCACTTCGTCGACGTGAGGAGGTGGACGTGAGAGCCGTCACGATCATCGAGGGACAGATGGCCCCGCTGCCGCGGGCGAACGTCGACACCGACCAGATCATCCCCAAGCAGTTCCTGAAGCGCATCGAGCGGTCCGGCTTCGGGCCGTTCCTGTTCTACGACTGGGCGGTTGACGAGGAGGGCGAGCTCGTCCCGGACTTCATCATCAATCGCCCCGAGTACCAGGGTGCCAAGGTGCTGGTCACCGGCCCGAACTTCGGCTCGGGGTCGTCACGCGAGCACGCCCCGTGGGCCCTGGAGGACCGCGGTTTCGAGGCGATCATCGCCCCGTCGTTCGCCGACATCTTCCGCGGTAACTGCCACAAGATCGGGCTCGTACCGGTGCAACTCGCCCAGCACGAGGTCAACCACCTCATGGGGCTCGCCGAAGATCCGCGCAACGCAGTGACGATCGACATAGCCAACGATCAGGTGATCGCCGAGGGCTTCGAGGCGACGTTCGACCTCGACCCGTTTGCCAAGCACTGCCTGGTGAACGGGTTGGATCACATCGCGCTCACGATGCAGCATGCCGGCGCAATCGGCGAGTTCGAAGCGGCTCGACCGCCCTTCAAGCCGTCTCTGGCATGAATGGGCCGGCGCCTTCGCCGTCCTGAGCAGGGCGAAGCTTCATTTCTCGCCGTGGTTCTCGCCGTGGTCGTGGTGGTGGTCCCGGGAGCCCCGACCGGGCTCGCCCTCAGCGGTTCGTCAACACCCGGGCTCGCCGTGATTTCCGCAGCAGGCTGACCCCGTCCTCAGCTTGATCCCGGTGTTCTTGAGCGACAAACGCAGCTTCTTCGCCGTCGACGCCTCGTACGTGCTCCAGTTGTCGAAGAAGTCGCGCACAACGTTTGCCATCCATCGAATGTAGCCGTCGCCGACTCGCCGGTCAGCCGGCGAGCGGTGGGTCCACTGCCACGCTCGGCCAACCGAGCGGAGGATCGACCGCCACGCTCGGGAGCTCGAGCAGCGGATCGATTGCGACGTCGGGTGCACCGAAGATCGGATCGACTGCCGCATCGGGATTGTCGAGCAGCGGGTCGACTGCGACGTCGGGTGCGTCGAGCGGCGAATCGATTGCGATCTCAGGCGTGCCGGTATCGGCCACGACGGACTGCTCGTTGACGGGCTCGTCGACTTCTCGGGGTGAGGAGCTATCGGCGTCGAGCGCCGCCGCCAGACCGAATGTTCCCAGTCCGATGAGGAGCGCCAGCAAGAGTGCGTCTGCGATCCTCGCCAAACGTTCGTCGTCCATGCCGCTACGACGCCCGCGGCTCCGGCCCGGTTCCGTCTGTGCCACCGGCGGGAACCGGTCCGCGGTGATCCGTCGTTTCTCAGTCACACTGATGTCGGTGAAACTCCTGCCCTCGATCGTGCTCGCATGCAGCGTCCTCGCTGCGTGTGGGGGACGCGCAGATCAGACGACGACGCTCGCCACCACCTCGACGACACGCGAAGCGGCAGTCTCGACGACCGTCGCTGCGACGACGGCAACGGAACCGGACACCACGCCGCCCGAGCTGACGGTGATCGACCCCGAGCCGAACGCGGTTGTCTTCCAATCCGTCTACACGTTCCGAGGAACGACCGAGCCGGGAGCCGCGGTCGTCGCCGCCGGCCGGTACGCGGCCGACGTGGCCGATGACGGGAGCTGGTCGGTGGTCCTCGTCCTCACCGAGGGAGGCAACCTGGCGGTGTTCGTGGCGACGGACTCCGCTGGGAACGAGGAGCGAGTGAGCTTGCAGGTGGCGTATCACCCGCAGTTCGAGGGCGACTGCGGCGACCTGCCCCGCGACGTCATCCCCGACGGCGTGTCCGATTTGGACGCCGGCTTCGGCGACGTCGACGGGGACGGCCGGCAGGACACGATCACCGTCTACAACATCGACGGAGTCGGCTATCTCCACTTCGCCCTCGGGTACGGTTGGAGCGTGCAGTCCAGGCTCGCCCGTGCAACGCCGGGCGGCGTGGAGCGGGTCGTCGACATGGGAGGGCCGGTCGTATTGCTCCGTCTCGACGAGAGCAGCGATGGAAGCGCATACGGCCTGTACGCCCTCCACGGTTGCGAGATCGTCGCCGTGCCGGAACCGGACGGCTCCGTCCCCACACTGTTCCGCGGGTTCCGCGACTCCGACGCCGGATGGTTCTCTTGCAGCCCCGACGGGGTGACCCAAGTGCTCGCCTTCATCGAAGGCGGTGAGGTGCATGCGCAGTTCCACGAGTACCTGTACGACCCGGCGGCGGCGAGCGTCACCGAGGTGAGCGCCACCGAGACCGTCGAGAGCGGCAGTCTCTCCGACGTCACAGCCCGGCTCATGGGCGTGTACCCCTCGTGTGTCGACGGCTGAACCGAATCCCGCCCGTTGCTTGCGTCGGCACCGTCCTAGCCTGCCGGACACGGTGGAGCGGCCAACGAGACACGAGCAGGCTCAGGCGATCCTCCAGCTGAAGGGGGCCCGCCTCGCCTCCCGGATCATCGGCAGGCACGCCAGAACGGCCTCCGACTATGAAGAGGCCTTCAACCTCGAGCTCGTGGACCTCATCAGCGAGATCACCACCCCCGCCGCCCTTCTGGCGCTCGGCCGCAACGTGGTCGGCCCGGCGGACGGGTTGTACGTCCTCGACGACGGAGATACGTACCGGGTCTACCTGCAGGACCGCGGCGACATCCGCTCGGCAGTGAGTGGGGCCTCGTTCGAGGAGGCGAGGACTGCAGCCGTCGAGTGCATCCTTCGTCTGGGAGGGCTCCCCTACCGCCCGCCCGGTTGATCAGGCCCTCGCCGCCACCACGTCGTTGAGGACGTCCGGCCGGTCGGTGACGATCCCGTCGACGCCGAGGTCGAGCAGCCTGTGCATGTCCGCCGCGTCGTCGACCGTCCACGTGTGGACCTGGGCTCCCGTGGCGTGGGCTCCGTCGATGAACCTCCTGTCGATCGGCATGCCCCGTTGGTCGAACGGCACCTGGTACGCGGTGGCCCCGACCCGGGGGGACCGGCCGAGGCGCGACGCCACCCACATCGCAACGGACGCCGCCGAGCCTGCCGAGGTCGCCACCTGTCCGCCGGTCAGCCGCGTGAAGCGCGCGATCCTGCGGTCCGAGAAGGAGGCGATCAGCACGCTGGGCCGACGATCGAGGCGCTCGACGATCTCGGCTACCGCCTCGGGCGTTCCGGTGGCCTTCAAGTCGATGTTGAAGTGCACGTCCGGCCACGTCGCCAGCACGTCCTCGAGAGCGGGGATCCCGATCCCCTCGCCCCGATACGGGAAGTCGCCGGAGGGCTGGTACGTGAAGGCGGCATCGAGCTGTGAGAGCTCGTCGAAGCGCCAATCGGCGACACGCCCGGTGCCGTTCGTGAGCCGGTCGAGCGTTGCGTCGTGGAACACCACGACGACTCCGTCCCTCGTCAGGCGCACATCGGTCTCGAGGTAGCGATAGCCGAGGTCCACCGCACCCTGGAACGCCTCCATCGTGTTCTCGGGCCAGAGCAGACGGCTCCCGCGGTGAGCAAGGCGGATGGGGTGCTCCTTCGAGAGGTATGGATGGATCGTGCTCACACCCCCAGTCTGGCAACCATGCGACGGTCGACGAGCGCCGTCAGCCGAACGACTCGGGCAGCGGCGTCGGCGCGGCGACGGTGACGCCGTCCTTGAGCACAGCGTGGACGAGCGGGCTGTCCGGGCGGTACGCCAGGTGGACATGGCTTGGCGCGTCGAGGACGACGATGTCGGCGGCGGCTCCCGGCCGCAGCCATCCCTTCGAGCGCTCCCGAAGAGCGAGAGCGCCTCCCCGCGTCGCGCTCCACAGGGCGTCATCCGGGGACATGCCCATCTCGAGAGTTGCCAGAGCGATGACGAACGGCATCGTGAGGACGTAGCTGGTACCCGGGTTGGCGTCCGTGGCGATGGCGATCGTCACTCCCGCCGCGGCGATCCTTCGAGCGTCGGGCTGAGGCAGCCGCATCGAGAACGAGACGCCGGGCAGGAGAACGGCGACTGTTCCTGCCTTCTCCATCGCCGCCAGCTCGTCCCCTGTGACATGATCGAGGTGGTCGGCGGAGGCGGCGCCCACCTCGGCGGCGAGCCCGGCTCCGCCGGACGAAGCGAGCTGGCAGGCGTGGAGGCGGGGCACGAGACCATGGCTTTTCGCCGCTTCGACGATCCGCCTCGTCTCGGCAACCGTGAAGACGCCCTCGTCACAGAACACGTCGCAGAACCGCGCCAGCGGGGCGCACCTCGGGAGGATATCGCCGACGACGTCTTCCACGTAGGCGTCCCGGCCGCCCGGCCATTGGCGTGGAACCGTGTGCACCAGGTAGGTCGAGGCGACGTCGAGCGGAAGCTGCTCCATCACCGCCCCGGCGATCTCGAGGAGGCGCTCCTCACCGGGGCCGTCGAGGGCGTACCCGGACTTGATCTCGACGGTCGTCGTGCCCGCTGCGAGCATCGTGGCCGCCCTGGCCCGGGTGGCCTCGAGGAGATCGGCCGTCGCCGCAGCGACGGTGGCGGCGACCGTCGCCTCGATCCCGCCACCGGACGCCAGGATCTCCTCGTAGGCGCGCCCTGCGAGCCGCTCGCCGAACTCGCCCGCCCTGTCGCCCCCGAAGACGAGATGCGTGTGCGAGTCGACGAACCCGGGCACCGCGGATCGTCCTTCGAAGGCAACGCTCGGCATGGCCTGGAAGTCACCAGGGAGCTCGCCGCGCTTGCCGACCCATGCGATCGTCCCGTCGACGATGGCGATGGCGGGGTCGGTGACGATGCCGAGCCTGCTCCCGTGGGCTGGATCGTTGGTGACGACCTGGCTGAGGTCGGTGAGGACGAGATCGCTCACACCTGATCCATCGGGATCGTGACGCCCCGCTCGTCCGCCGTCCGCCGGGCCCGTGCGTAGCCGGCATCCACGTGGCGGATGACCCCCGTCCCGGGATCGTTGGTGAGGACCCGCTCCAGGCGGAGCGCCGCCTGCGCAGTCCCGTCGGCAACCACTTGGGCGCCGGCGTGGATCGACTTGCCCATGCCGACGCCCCCACCGTGGTGCACCGCGACCCACGCCGCCCCGGATGCAGTGTTCAGCAGGGCGTTGAGGATCGGCCAGTCGGCGACGGCGTCCGACCCGTCCGCCATCGCCTCGGTCTCCCGATATGGCGAGGCAACGGACCCGGAGTCGAGGTGGTCACGCCCAATGACGATGGGCGCCGCGACCTTCCCGGAAGCGACGAGGTCGTTGAAGGCGAGGCCCGCCTGATGACGCTCTCCGTACCCGAGCCAGCAGATCCTGGCGGGGAGCCCCTGGAAGCTGACCCGCTGGGCTGCCAGCTCGAGCCACCGGTTCAACGGGCGGTTGTCCGGGAAGAGGCGAGCAACCGCGTCGTCCGTGGCTGCGATGTCCGCCGGATCGCCGGACAGGGCGACCCAGCGGAAGGGACCGAGGCCCTCGCAGAAGAGATCTCGTATGTATGCGGGCACGAACCCCTGATAGGCGAAGGCGTCGTCGAACCCTCCGAGCTTCGCCTCGCCTCTGAGGTTGTTCCCGTAGTCGAACACTTCGGCACCGGCTCGCTGAAAGCCGACGATGGCCTCGCAGTGGACCGCCATCGACTCTCTCGCCGCCTTGATGTAGCCGGCAGGGTCCGACCGTCGCAACTCCTCCGCTGCCTGCAAGGTCATCCCCCTCGGGACGTATCCGTTGAGAGGGTCGTGCGCAGACGTCTGATCGGTGACGATGTCGATGTCGGCGCCGCGAGCGAGCAGCTCAGGGAACACGTCGGCCGCGTTCGCCTCGACGGCGACCGACAACGGACGTCCCTCCCGCTTGGCGGCCTCCGCAACGGCGAGCGCTTCGTCGAGTGACTCGGCGACCTCGTCGAGGTAACGAGTCTCGAGACGGCGGCGGATCCGGTCGGGGTCGACCTCGACGCAGAGGGCGACCCCGTCGTTCATGGTGACCGCAAGCGGCTGGGCGCCGCCCATGCCGCCGAGACCGCCCGTGAGCGTGATGGTGCCCCGCAGGGTGTTGCCGGCTCGTTTCTCGGCGATGGCGGCGAACGTCTGAAACGTGCCCTGGAGGATGCCCTGCGTCCCGATGTAGATCCAGGAGCCGGCGGTCATCTGGCCGTACATCATGAGCCCTGCCGCTTCCAGCTCCCAGAAGTGCTCCCAGTCCGCCCAGTCTGGAACGAGGAGGCTGTTGGCGATCAGGACCCGGGGCGCCATCTCGTGTGTCGAGAAGCGCCCAACGGGCTTCCCGGACTGGACGAGGAGCGTCTCGTCGTCCTCGAGATCGCGCAAGTGGTGGACGATGGCGTCGAACGCTTCCCAGCTGCGAGCCGCTTTGCCGCGACCGCCGTACACGACGAGGTCCTCAGGACGTTCGGCCACCTCGGGGTCGAGGTTGTTCATGAGACAGCGCAGCGCTGCTTCCTGCAGCCAACCCTTGCAGGACTTCTGGGAGCCGCGAGGCGCCGTGACGAGCCTGGGACCGGTCACGCCGTCACCCTAGTTCGGCGTACATGCCCGGGAGGCTCCATGATCGACCCCGTGATCGACCCCGGACGCGCCGCGGCCGCCGACGAGCGGCGGCCGCATCGATCCGCCGAGGACTCAGACCCCTCCGCCTCCGCCTTCGCCTCCGCCTTCGCCTTCGCCTTCATCTGGCCCGTCGTCGTCGCCCTCGAACCGATCCTTGACGTCGCCTGCGACATCCTTGGTCTTGTCCCAGGCCTTCTCGGCGACGTCACCTGCTTTCTCGACCATCGGCTTCGCCTTCTCGGCCACGGTTCCTGCCGAATCCTTCGCCATGCCGAGCCACTTCTTGACGGTGTCTATGAATGCCACTGCTCACTCCCGGGGTCGCTGATCGTTGCCCGATTGTACGCGGCGGAGAACTGATCGTGCGGACCCGTGAGTACGTCACGGCCCCGACGACCTCGCCTCGGCGACGAGGTCGTCGAATCGCCCCTCCCTCAGGATGGCGGCGACGGCATCGATGTCGGCTCCGATCGGGCGATCGCCGTCCAGTCGGGGGACCCGGGAGCGCACGATCTCGAGGGCGCGACCCGTGAGGTGGGCCGGGCGAAGGGGTGCGCGCTGTTCGACACCTGCCGCGGCGCACATGAGCTCGACGGCGATCACGCGTTCGGTGTTGGCCAGCACCTGCGAGAGCTTGCGGCCTGCGCCCCACCCCATGGAGACGTGGTCTTCCTGTGATCCCGACGTCGGGATCGACTCGACGGACGCCGGATGGGACAACACGCGATTCTCGGCGACGAGTGCCGCCGCGGTGTATTGGGACAACATCAGCCCGGAGTTGACACCAGGACGGGTCGCCAGGAACGGCGTGAGCCCGGCCGACCGCTCCGGATCGAGCAGCCGGTCGGTCCGCCTCTCCGATATCGACCCGAGCTCGGTGACCGCGATGGCCATGTAGTCGAGGGCGAACGCCAGCGGCTGTCCGTGGAAGTTTCCTGCCGACACGACGTCGCCGTCATCGGGAAACACGATCGGATTGTCGACGACGGCGCCGAGCTCTCTCGTGAAGGTTTCCGCAGCGAAGCCGATCGTGTCCCTGACGGCGCCGTGCACTTGAGGCGCGCAACGCAGCGAGTAGGCGTCCTGCACCGCATGGTCGAAGTCGTCCGCATGGCTGGCGCCGATCTCGGATCCCTCGAGCAGCGCTCCGATGAGGGACGCCGTGGCGGCTTGGCCGGGGTGCGGGCGGAGGGCGTGGATCCTGGCGTCGAACGGGCGAGCTGAGCCGAAGAGAGCCTCGATCGACAACGCGCAGGCGAGGTCGGCCGCATCTGCGATCCGCCGAGCCCTGGCCGTCCCGAGCACGCCCATTGCCAGCATCCCCTCGGTCCCGTTGAGGAGGCTCAACCCCTCCTTGGAGGCCAGCGTCAGCGGCTCCAGCCCGTGCCGGGCGAGCACGAGTGCTGAGGGCTCGGGCTCGCCGCCGTCGGTCATCTCGCCCTCCCCGATGATCGGGAGGGCCAGATGGGCGAAAGGAGCCAGATCGCCCGACGCACCTACGGATCCCTGGGCGGGCACGGAAGGGAGGAGATCACGGCGCAGCAGCTCGACGATCCGCTCGACGATGACGGGGCGAACGCCGGAGTGCCCTTGCGACAGCGTGCGAGCCCGCAACAGCATCATGGCTCGCACGAGGTCCGGAGGGAGTCGCTCGCCGACGCCGGCGGCGTGCGATCGGACGAGCGAAACCTGCAGCTCCTCTATCTCGTCCGGGGCGATGCGAGTCGAAGCGAGTGCACCGAAGCCGGTCGTGACGCCGTAGACGATCCGCTCTTCTCTGGCGAGACGCTCGACGAGCTCACGCGCCGGCGCCATCCGAGCAGCAACGCCCTCGGCGAGCGTGACCGTTGCGGCTCTCCCTGCGACGGCCACGACGTCCTCGATGTCGAGCGAGCCGCCGTCGATGATCACCTCACGCACGTCGCCGAGACTAACGAGCGTTCGGGCACCGCCCCGTCGGGGTTGGACGGAATGGCCCCCGCGGGGCACCGAGCGTCATCCCCCGCAGCCATTTTGCGAGACGAGGGCCGGGGCTAGTGCGACGACCAGAAACGTTCACATTGCTTGGTGGGGGTGCACGAGGGGGCGGCCCTTGTGCCGGCCCCCTCGTACTGGGCGGAGCGGCTTGCCGCTTCGACCAGGGCAATAGGCGCGGCCGGCAGGCCGCACCAGCAGAGCCGAAGCCCCGGTAGGGGCGCAGGCGACAAACTCGACCAGCAACCGTAGGTTGCTGGTCGAAGCACTAGCCGAGCACCGAAGCCACGGAGAGGAGCCGGCGACTCGATGGGGCGCGTTAGCGTGACGGTATGAGAACCGGCCGACGCGTGCTGCTCGTCCTGTGCGCTGCATTCTCGGTCGCCGCAGGGCTCATCCTCGCGGTAGGCACGGCGGTCATCTCGTCGCTGACGGGCGATGCCGCGGTGAGCGACACGGCGGGCATCGTCGCCGCGGGTGCCGCCGGAGCCGTCGGCGTGCTCGCTGCCGTCCTGTGGCGCAGCAGGGTCACCGAGCGGACCGTGACCATCGCCCAGCTGCGCGCCACCATATTCGTCGCACTGGCGATCGCCGAGGTGGGGATGCTGCTCGGGCTCGTCTGGGGGTTCTTCTCGCAGTCGCCGGCGCCGCTGTGGACGGGTGCGGCGTTCTACGCGCTGTCGCTCGTCCTCGTCGCCACCGGCATCGCCAGGGCGGACGTGGCGCAGCTGCCATGAACGATCTGCACGAGGGGCTGGCGCACCTGGCTTTCCTCGTCGGCACGTGGCGCGGGTCCGGTGTCGGGGTGTACCCGACGATCGAGACGTTCGAGTACCGAGAGGAGGTCGTCATCGGCCACATCGGCAAGCCGTTCCTCACGTACGCGCAACGCACCACCCGGGCCGGCTCCCACCCCGAGGCAGGCGTCCGACTCCACTCCGAGACGGGGTACATCCGTCCCGCCGGCGCCACCGGGGTCGAGTTGGTCGTCGCTCAACCGACGGGCATCGTCGAGATCCACGAAGGGCGGCTGTCCGGGACGACGCTCGAGATCGAGCCGCGGCTCGTGGCGACCACGGCGACGGCCGTGGCCGTCTCACGCGTCGAACGGCGAGTGGTCGTCTCGGACGACGAGATGCGCTACGAGCTGTGGATGGAGGCCGTCGGCCAACCGCACCAGATCCACCTGGAAGCGACGCTCACCAGACGGGATTCCTGACGCCGGTCACAGCTTCTCAGCGATCCCTCCCTGTTCGCGTCCCCGAAACCCCTCGTACACCGACAACAGCTCGAGGCGTTGGGCGAGGGACTTCGGGTGCGATGTCTCGTGTTGCGCGAACCATTGCCGTACGTCGTCTGCCGACTCGGGATGCGTCAGCGCCCGCAGGCCTCGATGGAGGTTCTTGGCGATGGCCTCCGGGACGATCTCGTGAACCTCGTCCCATCTCCGCTTCAGCTTGGCCCAAACCGCCGCGTTGACCCTGCGATTCGTCAACATCGTGGCGATGAGGCCCGGGGCGTCCTGGCTCCTGATCCTGCCGGCCAGCATCATGCGAAAGACCTCATCTGCCTGTCGCTCGTGCGGGAACGCCGCCAAGGAGTACAGGAATCGAACCTTGTCCTGAGGTGTGGCGGCGTTCTCGAAGCGCTCCACGAACCGATCGAAGTCGTCGTCCGTCCCATGCCAGGCGACGACACCGACGGCGGCGGCCGCCAAGTCCGGGTCGTGCGCTCCCCCGCCGTCCAAGATCGAGGAGACGATCGTCCTGCTCCTGTCGATCGCCTCGTCATGGTCGGCGAGCCGGCCCGCTGCGCGCAGGGCGGTCGCCCGCAGCTTGCGGACGAGGTCATCGTCGCCGTCGACCGGCGCCCACCCGAGGTCGACGAGCAGCGGCGTGAAGACGGCATCGGCCCTCGCCTTGAAGGCGTGGCGGGCAGCATCAGGGACGATCCTGTCGATCTCCGTCATCGCCGACTCGACGACGTCCCAAATCGCCGGCTGGCGCTCGTCCCCGAGGTTCTCGAGCAGATCGAGGAACACCTCCAGCCCGACGTCGCCCGACAGCACGAGCCCCCAGGTGTCGTCGACGAGCATGAATCGCTCCAGCGGAGCGAGGCGATCGTAGGCCTCGGATGTGGCGGCTCGGCAGGCATCGTCGTAGTCGACGAGGTAGAAGCCATGGCCGCCGGCGTTCACGATGATGGGCTCGTCAGACGTCACGACCGCCTGCTCCTCCAGCAACAGGCGGTGCGAGTCGGCCGATCCGACCGGTCGCCACAGCACGGGAACGATCCAGCGGCCTCCCGCCCCGCCATCGAGCAGCTCGAACTGCCGCTGGGTCAGGCGGTAGCCGCCTTCGATCTTGGCGACCCGGACGACGGGAAGCCCCCCCTGGAGGATCCAGGTGTCCATGATCGATCCGACCGGCTCCCCGCTCGCCTTCTCGAGCGCCTCCCACAAATCGACCGCCTCGGCATTTCCGTATTGGTGAGCCCGCAGGTAGTCGCCGACCCCGCGCCGGAAGGCCTCGTCGCCGACGTACTGCTCGAGCATCCTCAGCACCGACGCCCCTTTGTCGTACGTGAGGGCGTCGAACATCTCGTTGGCCTCGTCGGGGGTCGCCACCGGGAAGTCGATGGGCCGCGTCGCCGCCAAGGCGTCGATCTCCCTGGCCGAAGCGGCCTCCGTTCCGAAGTCGATCCATCGCCCCCACTCCGGCCGGCATGCATCCGTCGTCTTCAACTCCATGAAGGTGGCGAACGCCTCGTTGAGCCAGATGCCGTTCCACCATTTCATGGTGACGAGGTCGCCGAACCACATGTGGGCGATCTCGTGCGCGATCACATCGACGATTCGCTGCATCTCACGTTGTGTCGCACGTCTCGGATCGACGAGGAGCAGGTTCTCCCGGAACGTGACGCAGCCGAGGTTCTCCATGGCCCCCCAGGCGAAGTCCGGCACGGCCACGAGGTCGAGCTTGTCCCCCGGGTATGGAATGGCGTAGTAGTCCCGCAGGTAGCGCAGCGCAAACGCTCCGGCCGCCAGGGAGAAGCCGGTGAGCTCCCCCTTGCCGGGCTCGTGGACGATGCGAAGCGGCACACCGTCCACGTCGACGGCTTCGGTCGCCTCCAACTCGCCGACGATCCACGCCAGGAGGTAAGTCGACATCTTCATCGTCTCCGCGAAGCGAACCTGTCGCCTGCCGTCCTCGCGGATCACGTCCTCGACGATGGAGCTGTTGCTGACGACGAAGAGGTCGGGCTCAACGACGAGCGTGAGCGAGAACGTCGCCTTGATGTCCGGCTCGTCCCAGCACGGGAAGGCCCTCCTGGCATCGGTCGCCTCGAACTGGGTGACGCCGATCGTGCGCTCTTCGCCCTCCGCGTCGCGATACCGGGACCGGTAGAAACCTCGCAGTTGGTCGTTGAGGATGCCCCGAAACTCGATGTGCAGCCCATGGGGACCCGCCGGGAGGGGTTCGTCGAGCGTGAGGACGAGGCGTTGATCCTCGGCTTCGTGATCGGGCGTGAGAGTCGCTCCCGAGCCGACAACGGCGACCGCGTCGATCTCGAGCTCCGCTGCGTTCAGCTCGATTCGATCGACGGGTTCGACGACGTCCACGTCGATGACGACCGAGCCCGAGAATCTCGCCGACTCCAGGTCGGGGACGATCGTGAGCCGGTAGTGCGATGGGACCACAGCTCGGGGCAGACGGTGTGGATCGGCGGCAGACAGTTGAGAGCCTCCTGGACGGCGGCGGGATGGTACCCAGCCAGTGGAGCAACCCGAGCGGGATAAGCTCAGACGATGTGCAGAAGCATCAAGACTCTCCGCAGCACCGAGTCGCCGGCGACGCCGGAAGAGATCGAGGCCGCCGCACTCCAGTTCGTGCGCAAGATCTCGGGATACCGACAGCCGTCGAAGGCCAATCAGCAGGTGTTCGACGCAGCAGTCGACGAGGTGACGCGGGCCTCTGAGAGGCTCCTCGCCAGACTGGTCGTGAGGACGCCGCGCAGCGCATGACCGTGGAGGCGACGCGACGAGGGGGCCGGCTGGGCCGACCCCCTCTGACACGATGGTGAGCGAACCTACTTCATCGAGTCGAGCAGCTCTTCGAGCCGGTCGAACGTCTCTTGCATGCCGCCCTCCATGCCCGAGTTGATGTGACCGTCCCGGTACTCCTTCTTCTCGTGGAGAACGACGGTCGTCAGGGTCGTTCGACCGTTCTCCTCGGTCAGGGTCACCGTATTGACGGACTCCGCATCCGGGAAGCCCTCGTAGACCTCGGTCGACACGAGGCGGTGCGGCGCCTCGATCTCCCGGTAGACGCCGTGGAACCCGTGCTCGTCGTCCCCAGGGCCTCTCACGACGTATCGCCACGCTCCACCGACCTGCAGGTCGATCTCGCACACGACGAAATGCGAGGTTCGCAGGCCCCACCACCGCTCGACCAGCTCAGGGGTGGTCATGGCCTCGAAGACCAGGCGGGCTGGTGCGTCGAACACCCTGGTGATGACGATCTCGAGATCCGACGGCAGGGTCACCGATGCCGATCCGCTATGCGCCACGTTCATCTCGATCCTCCTTCTGCTTGAGCTCCTCGAGGAGCTCGTCCAATTGATCGAACCGCTCGTTCCAGAGCCGCTCGAAGCTCTGCGCCCAGTCGTGGACGGGGCGAAGGGCAGCACCGTTCACTCGATAGAGTTGCTGCCTCCCGCGGCGGCGGCTGGCCACCAGGCCCACCTCCTTCAGGACTCCGAGGTGCTTCGACACCTGCGGCTGAGCGATGCCGAGCACCGCAACCACGTCGTTGACCGCCATCTCGCCGGTCGAGAGAACATCGAGGATCTCCCTGCGGCGTGGCTCGCCGATCGCCGCGAAGGCATCGACTGTGGTGGCGAGGCGTGGCATGGGGGACAATCATATTCCTATATCGGAATATGTCAACTTGGTGCCGTCAGCGGTTTTCGACCTCACCGACCTTGATCGTGCCGATCTCCCTGCCCAGGATCAGGTCGTCGATGGCGTTGACGAGCACCTGGGGGTTCGAGATCGGCCCGCTGATCTTGCCGACGATGGTCCCATCCCTGTCCACGAGGAACGTCTCGGGAAGACCGAGCACGCCGAACTCCAGCCCGAGGCGGGACCCGGCGTCGACGACGTAGGTGTACGGGTCCCCACGGCCGAGCTCATCCAGGAAGTCGAGGCCGTTCGACGGGTTGTCCTGGTGGAGGATCCCGAGGAAGCGGACGTCGAACTCGGCGTACTGGGCGGCGGCGTCCGTGAGCGCTGGATGCTCGACGCGACACCCGATGCACCAGGATGCCCAGAAGTTGATCACGACGATCGAGCCGTCCAACTCGTCGCTCGACAACTCTCCTTCGAACTCCAGGTACGGGGCGGAGAACTCGGCCACGGGCAAGCCGATGAGGGGCGATGCCGTGAGATCCGGATCGGTACCGAACCGATCGGACAACACCACCCCCAGCACGACCACGGCCGCGCAAGCCGAGGCGAGCGACCAGAACCCGAGCGTGCGGCCTCGCGTCCGACCGGCGACCGTCACAGCTCGGCCTCCGCAACGTCGAGCAGCTCTTCGGCCTCGGTGCGGACGTCGTCCGGCAGCTCATACGTGAGGAGCCGCTCTAGCGGGTCGATGGCGCCGCCCGGGTCGGCGAGGCCGAGCAGGCGGATGTTCCCGAGGTACCAGTACGCCTGGGGGAAGTCCGGCTCGACCTCGATGCTCCGCTCCACGTAGTCCTCGGCGATGTCCGGCTCGTCGGAGAGGTACGTCATCCACCCGACGCTGGCGAGGGCTTCGGCGTTGAGTTCCCGGTCGAGCACCCCCAGAAAGTGGGGTAGAGCGGCCGTGAAGTCGCCTGCTTGGAAGTATCTCCTCGCCAGAGCCAGACGCATCCCGACGACATCGGGGTTCTCGGCGACCACTTGCTCGAGCTCCTCGTTCGTGACGGTCGCGAGGTCGACGGGGTCGTCCGCCTCCTGGAACACGCCCCCGGTGATCAGCCCGGACGGATCTCGGTCGGCCACAGCCCCGATGACGGCGAGTGTGACCGCCGCACCGCCGACGACGAGGATCCCCGCTCCGATGAGCCTCTTCCGGTCGACCTTGCGAGGAGCATCGGCTGTTTCCCCCTGCGCTCCGGCTGCCGCCACTGCCAGCTCTTCCTCGAGGTACGACGCCCGCAGGCGCCCTGCAACTGCCGGCGTCAGCTCGCCGGCCGCCTCCTGGAGCTCGAGCTCGCCGAGGTCGCGCCGGACGTGGTCGAGCTGGTCCACGACGTCTCCTGCCGGCACCGCGACCCTGCCCCGTCGCCGCGACCGGATGGCGATGACGCCGACGGCGACCGCGACGAACGGCACCGCCCAGAGAACCAGGCCCCATCCGGACCAGACCGGGCGAAGGAGGACCCGCTCCGTGTAACGGGCGACAAAGTAGTCGTAGACCTCCTGATCGGTGGCCCCGGCGCCGACCTGTTCGGTGATGAACCCCCTCAGGTCACGGGCGATGGACGACGTCGACTCAGCGATCGAGACTCCACCACAGAACGGGCAGCGCAGGTTGGCGGCGATCTGGTCGACGCGATCCTCGACGGTCGGCTCGACCTCGCCGCCGGACGCCAGCCCGATCCCGATCACCGATCCCAGGATCACGAGCGCCACAGGTGCCGCCCATCGCCGCAGTGCCGGGATCACCTGGAAGCCTCAGCGAGGGCAGGCTCGGATGCCGCCCTGCGGCGGCCGCCGGTGAGCGACCAGGCGCCTCCCCCTACCGTCACCAGCCCTCCGATCCAGAGCAACCACTGGAACGGGAACACGAAGACGTCGAGGATCAGGTCACCGCTCGCCGTGATGCCTGCGAGGCTGAGGTACACGTCATCCACGAGGCCCGTATGCACGTCCGGCGTCGCCACGGCCTGAGCTGCGTTCGGGTAGCGATGGACGCGAGGAAACATCGTGGCGATGCGGTCGGTGCACGACTCGTCCATCAGCCCGACCTGGGCGCCCTCGACCGTCCGGTTCGGCTCCGTTCGCTGGAAAGGACCCTCGTAGAGCACGCAGTAGCTGCCGATCCTCACCAGGCCGCCTTCCGGGATGCGCACCTCTTGGCGGGTGGCGAGCCCTGCAGACGTGGCGATGCCTATGGCCGCGATGGCCACGCCGACGTGGGCGATCTGCCCGCCCCAGTAACCCCGTTCGCGTTTCAGGATCATCGCCGCCGCCGTCGTGGTTCGAGCGCCGCGCTCTCGTTGCGCCTTCAGCTGCCGCCCGAAGTGGGAGGCGACGACGCCTACGACGAACGATGCGAGCACGACGGCGATGACGACCGGGACAGACCGCACACCGAGGAGCACCGCTCCGGCACCCGCAGCCATGGCGGCAACGGCCGCCCCCCTGATCCTCGGCCACACGACGGCGCCGGAAGCGGCGCGATAGGGCGTGATCGGCCCGACCCCCATCGCCAGCAGCAGGGCGAACGCGATCGGCAATGTGATCCGGTCGAAGAATGGCCTGCCGACAGACACCTGGCGGCCTGTGAATCCCTCGAGAAAGAGCGGATACGTCGTCCCGATGAGAACCGTGAAGGCGAACAGGGTGAGTAGCAGGTTGTTGAGGAGGAACACGCCCTCGCGGCTGGCGAGTGAGTCGAGCCGAGGAGACGACGACACCAGGTGGGCGCGGGATGCGAAGAGGGCGAACGAGGCGACGACCACGACCGCCAGGAAGCCGAGAAGCGCCGGACCGACGGCGGACTGCGTGAACGAGTGCACGGACGCGATGACGCCCGACCTGGTGAGGAAGGTTCCCAAGATGGTGAGCGCGAACGTCGAGATGATCAGGACGAAGTTCCATGCCTGGAGCATCCCTCGGCGGCGCTGCACGACGGCGGAGTGGAGGAAGGCGGTGGCGACGAGCCATGGGAGAAAGGCGGCGTTCTCGACGGGATCCCACGCCCAGTATCCCCCCCAGCCGAGCACCTCGTAGGACCACCACGCCCCGAGGAGGATCCCGAGCGTCAGGAACGTCCAGGCGATGACGGTCCAGCGGTGCGTTCTCTCCAGCCAGGCCGCCCCCGAGACCTTGTTCGCCAACGCCGAGATGGCGAAGGCGAACGGCACGGACAGGCCGACGTACCCGAGGTACAGCATCGGAGGGTGAACCGCCATGAGGATGTGGTTCTGGAGCAACGGGTTCGGCCCGAACCCGTCCAGTGGGGCGACCGCCGCCGCGAATGGATGCCACGTCGACGCCAGGCATCCGACAGAGGCGGCTTCGGTGCACACCCGGAAGGGGTCGGCGACCGTGGCCATCATCCCGAACCAGAAGATGCCCACACCACCGAGGACGGCGAGTGCTCCGGCCCCGAGCCGGTCCCCGGCGTGCACCCCACGCGCCACCCACCACGTGAAACCGGCGAGCACGAGCCCCCACAGGGCGATGCTGCCTTCGAGGGCGGCCCAACCGCTGGCGAGCAGGAAGACGAGCGGGGTGGCACGAGCGGTGTTGGTTGCCACGTACTCGATCGTGAAGTCGTGGGCGACGATGCCGACTTCGAGAGCCACCATGGTCACGACCGCACCGCCGAGGAAGAGCCCGGCCGCCCTGCGGAGCCGAGGTTGTCTCGCCTCGTCGCTCCGGCACGCGGTGACACCGAGGACGACGAGTTGGGTCGCGCCTGTGAGGGCGGCCAGTATCCCGAGGTACCCGACGACGGCGATCATGGACCGGACCCCGCTTCGGTCGGCGTCTCGTAGACCGAGTCCTCCGTCCGGTACTGCTCGTCGTGCTTGACCAGCATCGAGTCGGAGTGGAACGTCGCCCCGTCCCACTCACCTTCGACGATGACCCCTCGGCCTTCGGCGAACAGCTGCTGCGGCGCTCCGCTGTGGACGACGACCACGGACTGCCGTCCGTCCGTGACCTCGAAGGTCACTCCGTCGCTCGTGCTGGCCACCGACCCTTCGACGACCTGCCCGCCGAGGCGCAGCCGACTGTCCCTGGCGCCCTCGTCATGCAGCTCCGTCGGCGTGTTGAAGAACACGAGGTTGTTCGAGAGGTTGAACAACAGGAAGGCGACGACGCCGATCAGGGCGACCGCAGGGATGACGAAGCGCCGGTAGCGGATCACGGACGTTCGACGAGCCGCTTCTCCAGGCGGGCTCGTCGCACCGCCAGCGACCTCGCATACAGCGCGATGGAGACGATCGTCACTCCGTAGCCGGCCAGGACCCAGGCCCATCCATTCATCGGGCGACCTTCGGCGAGCGCCGCTCGAGGGCCGGGGGCGTCACCGCGTCGCCGGCGACACCGCCGGAACCGGCGATCGCAACCCGCTCGACCTCGGCCTCGAGCGAGGCGACGGCGAGGCGGCGGCGCAGCAATGACGCGCCGATCATGAGGAAGGCGACGAGACCCGCCAGGAATGCGGCGAAGAGGACCCCGTCGATCTGCATCTCGTCGGGCCGCAGCAGCGTCGCCTGCTGGTGGACGTCGCGCCACCACACGACCGAGAAATGGATGACCGGGATCTGGATGAGCGACAGGATCCCGTACACGGCCGAGCGGCTCGCCCGCAGCTCGGGATCGGCGATCGCCCGACGCAGTGCCAGGTAGCCGAGGTACACGAAGAACATCACGGCGGTGAGGATCAACCTGGCCGACCACGTCCAGTACACGCCCCACGTCGGCTTGGCCCACAGCATCCCGACGACGAGTGTCAGCCCGTTGAAGAGCACTCCCACCTCGGCCGCAGCTGCGGCCAGGTGATCCCACCAGAGGGCCTTCCTCGCCAGGTAGACGATGCTCGCCACGAACGTGACGCCGAAGGCGACGTACATGACGGCGATCATCGGGAGGTGGAGGTTGAAGAGCCTCGCCGGATTGCCCTGGGTGACCTCCGGCGGGGTTGCGAACGAGAAGGCGATGGCACCGACGACGGCCGCCACCGCCAGCTTGTCGTAGGTCGTGCCGAACCTCGCCACACGCGCTCCTGGATTCATCCGGTGTCCATCAGCGCCCTGGAGGAGAGGACGCCAGCTACGGCGAGGCCGGTGTCGACGGCGACCATCAGCATCACCCAGGCGAGGATACCGTTGGGGGGCCGCAACGAATCCAGCGCCTGCGTCGCCGCCAGGAGGAGAGGCACGGACAGCGGGGCGACGAGAAGCGGGATCAGCCCGGCACCGGCTCCGACGTTCGCCGCGATCGCCGCGGCGACGGTGCCCAGCAGCCCGAGGCCGATCGCTGCCAGCGGCACCACGGCGACGATCCACGGCCACCGTGTCAATTCGATGTCGTAGAGCACGACCGCCACGACCCCCACGACGGCCTCGAACCCGAGGAGCATCACGACGTTGGCGGCCGCCTTCCCTGCGAAGCTCGCCGCCGGGTCGATGCCGCTCAGCGACGCCGCGTCGCGCTGGGCAGGCGTCTCGACGGCGGTCCGCCTGACGGCCGTGAGCACACCGAACAAGAGCACCACCACCCAGTACATGCCCGGTCCGATGCGCCGCAACAGCGCCGTGTCGGTGCTGATGGCCAGCGGGATGAGGAGGAGGGCGACGGCGGCGAACGGGACGGTCACCCACAACACCTCGCCTGCCCTCCGCTCCCGGAGGACGTCACGCCCGGCGACGATGGCCGCCTGCGTGACCAACGTCGGTGCCTGCATCACGCCAACGTCCCGGCTGCCAGCTCCACGGTGCGTGTCGCCAGCTTCTCGACTCGCTCGCGATCGTGGGAGACCACGACTGCGGCACCTCCTGCATCAGCGACGCCGGCTACGAGAGACGTGACGAGCTCGGCCGCGGCCGCGTCGAGTGCCGAGTGGGGCTCGTCGAGGAGCAGCAACGCCGGCATCCGCATCAGCTCTCTGGCGAACTCGGCTCTCCTTTGCATCCCGTGGGAGCACGCTGCGGCCGGACGCCCCGCCGCCCGCGTGAGCCCCACCTGGTCGAGCGCCGACCTCGCCTCATCGGCACGGCGACCGTCGAGCCTGGCGCTGAAGACGAGGTTCTCCTCGAGCGTCAGCTCCGGGTAGAGCCCCGGGACATGGCCGATGAGCCCGATATGGCGCCTGACGTCGATCCTCGCTGAGGAGTCGACGGCGGCGCCGAGGACCGTCCCCTCCCCGGCGTCCGGCACGAGGAGGGTCGCCAGTATCCGCAGCAGCGTCGTCTTACCGGCTCCGTTGGCGCCGAACAGACCGACGACGTCACCCGGTTCGATTCGCAGATCGACGTCGCGCAGGATGGTCGTCGAACCGACACGCGCTCCCACGGCTCGGAGCTCGGCGATCGGGGAGGGAAAGCTCACCACCGGAGTGTATGAGCCGCGACCAGACACGCGAACAGGCACGAGACCCGTTGACTGCCCGTCGGAGCCCTCAGTCGGCGCCGAGCCACGGCCAACGGGTCGTCGGACACGCCGGAATGTTGCCGAGGGACGGCTGGTTTGTAGGGTGCAATTCCCGCGACCACCGGAGTAATCCATGTCAACCCTGGCACTCACAAAGGAAACCTTCGAAGAGACGATCGCCGACAACGACATGGTCCTCGTCGACTTCTGGGCCGAGTGGTGCGGGCCGTGCCGGATGTTCGGCCCGGTCTTCGAGAAGGTCTCCGAGGACCACCCGGACATCGTCTTCGCCAAGGTCGACACCGAAGCGCAACAGGAGCTGGCCGGGTACTTCAACGTCCGCTCCATCCCGACGCTCATGATCTTCCGTGACCAGATCGGGATCTACTCGCAGCCCGGGGCCCTTCCCGAAGGCATGCTCCGCAGCCTCGTCGATCAGGCAAAGGCACTCGACATGGACGACGTGAAACGCCAGATCGAAGAGCACGACCACGACGACGACGGCCACGACCACGACCACGCCGGCCACGACCACTCGGAGCATCCGCAGAGACGAACGCGCTGAGCAGCCCCCCACCGGCGGGACCCGGGACCTAGGCTTGCCGCCGACGCCGGGAGGACGCTTGTGAACACGAGTCGCTCGATCATCGCCGCCATCGCCGCCACGGCTCTCTCGCTCACTCCCGCCGCGGTGGCGCGGGCGGCAACGTGCGGCGGGCTGCCGGCGACCATCACCGGGACGCCCGGGGACGACGTCATCTCGGGTACGCCTGGAGACGACGTGATCGTCGGCATGGGTGGCGCAGACGTCATCAGGGGCAAGGGCGGCGACGACGTGATCTGCGGCGCCAAGGGACGCGACCGGCTCCTCGGCGGCGCCGGCCACGACACGCTGATCGGGGGTACAGGCGCCGACACGCTCCAGGGCGGACCCGGTGACGACCTGCTGCACGGCAAGAAGGGCACGGACGAGGCCGACTACCGCGACTCGTCCTCCGGCGTGACCGTCAACCTCGGCGCGGGGACCGGGATGGGCCGCGGAACAGACGTCCTCACCCGCATCGAGAACGTCGCCGGCTCCGACTTCGACGACAGCATCTATGGGGACGAGGAGCGGAACGTCCTGCGTGGTCGCGACGGGTTCGACTACATCAACGGCTCGGGGGGCGACGACGACCTGCTCGGCGGCGGCGGCAACGGCGACTACCTCGAGGGAGGCGCCGGTGACGACCTCGTCGACGGAGGCTCCTCGAACCCGGGCTACGGCGACTACGCCTTCTTCAGCGCCTCCGCAGCACCCGTCACGGTCGACCTGGCGGCCGGGACGGCGTCGGGCGACGGCAACGACGTGCTCACCGGCATCGAAGGCATGTTCGGATCGGCACACGACGACGTCCTCTACGGAGGGCCCGGCAACGACTCCATCGGCGGCGAAACGGGCGACGACCTGATCGTGGGGCGCGGAGGGAGCGACAATCTCGGCGGGGGACCCGGGAACGACGACGTCCGTGGTGGGCCGGGCGACGATGTCGTGAGCGGATCGACCGGCGACGACGCGCTCGACGGAGGAGCAGGCCTCGATCGACTCGACTACACCACCACGGCAGGCGCCGTCACCCTCGATCTCGCCGCCGGAACGGCGACCGGAGACGGGTCGGACACCATCGAGCGCGTCGAGATCGTGTGGGGAACCAGCGGTGACGACGTACTGCGCGGTAGCAGCATGCCGGACGTCATCGACGGACGAGCCGGCGACGACGTCCTGGCGGGGCGCGGCGGCGACGACACGCTCAACGGCAGCCTCGGCACTGACGACATCGACGGAGGCCCCGGAACAGACCGATGCATCGACGGTGAGGTGCTGGCGCGCTGCGAGCTGTGAGCCACATGGCCCCCGTGCCGGGTCATCTCACCAGGTCTGCGATGAGGCGCTGACCCTCATCCGAGCGGCTGCGTGCCACGTAGACGCGCACCAGCCGGCGACCACCGAAAGGCCCTGGGTCGGACTCGATATTCGCCGGGATGCCCGCCTCGGCGAGACGAGCCCACGCCACCTCGGCGGCCTCCCTGTCCGAGAACTCGGCGATGGGCACGAGCTTGTCCCGCCGGGACATCTCAGCCTGCTGCGCCGCCGGTGAAGTGCCACGACGCCAGGCGGAGCGAAGGGGCATGGATCACGGCAGGGCCGAACTCGGAATCGGCGAGCCTGCCGTCGTCGCCCAGCCCCAGCAGCCGGCCGGGCCCGAGCGCCGCCACGAAGCTCTGCGTGAACCTCATGTTCGTCACCGCCCCCGTGATCACACCATTCTCGATCATGAACGTGCCGTTGCGGGTGAGCCCGGTGACGGCCAGGGTCTTCGGGTCGAGGACCCTGCAGTAGTTGAACGTCGCCACGTAGAGCCCCCGGTCGACCGAGGCGATCATGTCGTCGACCGAGGCGGCGCCCCCTTCGACGAACACGTTCAGGGGGAACGGCCCGAAGACCTCTCCTCCCGGGACGGCGTGGCCGGTCGAGCGCTCGCCCGCCTTGGCGGCCGTGCGCCGGTCGTGCGCCAGCCCCGACGTGACGCCCGACGAGACGAGGTGGACCTGCCCCTTCGGCGTCCCCTCGACGTCGAACCCGAACCCGACCGCCCCGAGGCGCCCTGCATCGTCGACGAGGTGCAGCTTCTCGTCGAATTGCTGGTCACCGAGCCTGGCGAACGACTGGCCCTCGATGTGCGCCTTGGCGTTGAAGCCGTAGCCGGCGAGGAAGACGGCGATCGTGGCGACGCACTCCGGCGCCAGGACGACCTCGTACTCGCCCGGCTTCACGTCGTATCCGCCTTCGCCGTCGCGGGCGCGCCGCGCCGCCAGTCCCCCGACGGCCGCTGCATCGATGTCTGCGATGCGCGCCGAAGTAGCGTGCCCCGATCCGGCCGAGGTGCTCGTCCGGTGGATCCCGTCGAGGGTCGCCTGCGTGTACGAGGCGCCGGCGACGTGGCCGGCACTGTTGGCAAACGCCACCTCGTTGGCGATCGTCTGGCAGTAGCCGGCTGCATTGAGGCCCTGCCCGGCGTCGATGAAGGCTTTCACGAGCTCGGCGCGCTCGCCGGGGCCGCACGACTTGGTCGCCTCGTCCTCGTGACCAGGGATCGTGACATCACCCGACGTCGCCAAGCCCGGCCAGTCGTGGTCGACCGGTTGGAGAGCTGCGGCTGCGATTGCCCGCTCGACGAAGCGCCCGACGACGCCGTCGTCTGCACCGGTCATCGTCGCCGAGCCAACCCTCTGGTCGACGGCGACCCGGAGCCGAATGCTCACCCCCTCTTCGGCCACGTTCTGATGGATGAACGAGTTGGCGAAACGGGTGAGCCCGTCCGTGCCGGCGGTCACCACCACTTCCGCCTCGGCCTCGTCGCCAACGTGCTCGAGCACCCTCTCCGCAATGGCGGCGGTCCTCGTCATGCCTTCACCCCGACCCTCACGGAGGCGAAGCGTCCCGGTGCCGCCGAGTGGCCCGTGTGCGCCACTTGCATCGGCTGGCCCTTGCCGCAGTTCGGTGTCCCCCAGTGGACCCACTCGGTCTCGCCGGCCAGCCGGTCCATGGTTCCCCAGAACTGCGGTGTGATCCCGGTGTAGGTCGGGTTCTTGACCATCCGCCCGAGCCTGCCGTTCTTCACCTCCCACCCGACCTCGCAGCCGAACTGGAAGTTGAGCCTCGTGTCGTCGATCGACCACGAGCGGTTCGTCGCCATGTAGACGCCATCCTCGGTGTCGGCGATGATCTCGTCCAAGGTGCCCTCGCCGGGGACCAGCCCGACGTTCGTCATGCGAACCATCGGAAGGCGGTTGTAGCCGTCGGCACGCACCATCCCCCCGGGGAGCAGGTTGGCGATGGAAGCGGAGTCGCGCCCGGAGAGAACCCCGACCCACACGCCGTCTCGAACGATGTCGACCCGCTGGGCGGGGGTCCCCTCGTCGTCGAAGCCGAACGTCCCCAGCGCCCCGGGCAGGGTCGCGTCTGCGGTGATGTTCATGAGCGGTGAGCCGTAGCGGTGGGTATGGAGCTTCGGCAGCTCGAGATGTGACGTCCCCGCGAAGGCGGCCTCCCAGCCGAGGATCCGATCGAGCTCGATGGCATGGCCGACCGACTCGTGGATCTGGAGGGCGAGCTGCGAACCCTCCAGGATGAGCTGCTTCTCACCTTCCTCGAGCTCCGGTGCCGAGAGAAGCTGGGCGGCTTCCTCGGCGACCCGCCCGGCGTGCCCTGGGAAGTCCCACTGCCTGACGACTTCGAAACCCCCCGTCTCGTACTGACCGAAAGACTGCGGATAGCTGCGACGCTGGGTCTCGGCATCCGAGATGGCTGTGGCGTCGAAGCCGCCGCCGGATTCGACGATGTGCTGGTGGATGCGATGGCCCTGAGAGGACACGAACCACTTGCTGGTGTCCCAGAAGGCGAGGCTTGCCCTGGCGAGCGCCACCCCACGCACCCCGGCCATCGTCTTCGTGAGGTCGAGGAGCATGTCGACCTTCTCAGAGAGCGGCACGTCGAAGGGGTGCACCTCGACCGGCGTGACGTACTCGGCTTCCACGATCGGGACGTCCGCGAGGTCGAGCGGAGGGCCGGCGACGAGTGCCGATGCCCTGGCGATCTCGGCGGCTCGCTCGCCCGCTCCCCTGGAGGCTGCCGCAGTCAAGTCGTCGATCGCGAAGAAGCCCCAAGACGACCCGATGAGTGCCCTGACCCCGAGGCCGACCGACTCGGAGTGACCGGCCGACTCGACTGCTTCGTTCTGGACGTCGATCGACTCGTCGCGGGTTGCCACGACACGCGCATCTGCGTACGCCGCACCAGCAGCCAGCGCGCCTTCCACGGCCGCTTGCGCGTGATCGAACAATGGAGCCTCCGGCTGGGCGAAGCGTCGATGGTAGCCCTCGGCCTTGGAACGCCGACGAGGGTCAGGACGCGCCGAGTGTGCTCGTCGTCGGCAACGAGAGCGTGAAGATGCTCTGGTCGTCCGTGTAGGCGTACGTCAGGTCGCCGTGCATCAGCCGGGCCAGCTGCCTCGATATCGTGAGGCCGAGCCCGAGCGCTCCCAGATGGGCGTCCTGCTCGCGCGAGCGCTGGTACGCCTCGAATATCCGCTCGCGGTCCTCCGTCGGCACACCGGGGCCGTCGTCGCACACCGAGATGCGGGCGGCGGACTCGGCACCCATGTCGATCCTGACCTCGACGTTGTCGCCGCCATACCGGCCGGCGTTCGTGAGGAGGTTCCGAACGATCTGACGGACCCGGATCGGGTCGGCCACCACCCAGGTCGGGTCGCCGACGACCGAGGGGCGCCGTGGCAGGTTCCCGGCCCTCGTCGCTTCGCCGATCGTCGCCTCGACCTGATCGGTGAGCTCGATGACGTGGCTGTGGACGGCGAGCTCGCCCATGTCCATCTTGGCGGCGACGAGGAGGTCCTCGACGAGGCTGGCGAGGTCCGAGCTCTGCTCGGCGATCACTCCGACCAAGGTGTGCGCCTCGGCCTGGCTGAACTGCTCCCAGCGGTTCGACAGCTCGTCGCTCAATCCGAGCACTGCGGCGAGCGGCGTGCGCAGCTCGTGGCTGACGGAGGCGATGAACCGGTCCTTGTCCGCCACGAGCTGCTCGAGGCTGCGCTGGTTCTTGCGGATCTCGGTGAGGTCCAAGAAGGCGACCACCACTCGGGACAGGTCGAGCTGGCCGTCGACACGGTGGATGTTGACCGTCACGAACGCCTCGAAGGGCTCGCCCTTCTTGTTGTATCCGATGAACTCGGCTTCGTGGGCGGAGCCTCCGTTCCAGATCGTGATGAATTGGCGCCGGAACGACTCGAGCGTCTCCGCCGTGAACTTCTTGGGTCGGAAGGAGGCGTGGAGCTCGTCCATCTCCTCCGATTTCATGAGCTTGGAGAAGGCGGGATTGACCCGGCTCGTCCTGATGCTCCCGATGGCGGCATGGAACTCGGCCTCGTGAGAGTCGATGTACGGCGCGATGTCGGTGACGCCTGCCGCCCGCAGGTCATCGAACCACGAGCCGACGGCCGAGAAGTCCTCCTCTCGCATGGCGACGGGCGCCGTCATGAAGAGCGTGCGGAACAGCTCCTGCTCGGCGTCGAGCCGCCGCAGCGTTGCGAGGTCGGATGAGCGGTCCTGTAGGACCACGGACAGGACATACCGGCCTTCGAGCTCGAACCGCGAGGCAGCGATGTCGACCGGGATGAGGGTGCCGTCGGCGCCCGCGCACGTCACGCTGAGCGTCTCCGGATCGCCGCTCTCGATGGTCCTCCTCAAGGCGTGGGCGAGGTCGTCCGTGCTCGCCGGAGCGACGATGCCGAGCAGCGAGCGTTCGCCTACGGTGGGCCCGAAGACGTCGAGGGCGGTGCGGTTGCACTCCACGATGCGGAGGTTCTCGTCGACCACGATCAGAGCAACCTGGGCCGCGTCGAACAGACCGCGATGCAGCGGTGTCGAATCGACGGAGACCATTCGATTCGCCAAGTACCGATCCTCGTTAGCGTGCTCCGGCCCCAGGAGCGGGGATGCCACGACGGAGCTCGGCACGTGTGCCTGCTCTGTCGAAGCACGAGCTCCGAAAGCCTCGATGAGCTATCGGCACTCGTGAGCAGGCAGTTGACCCTTCCCATTGACGGCCCATTGACGGCTCGTGGAACGACTTCGCGTGGGATGTCAGCCGTGGACCTCGCCGATCACGAAGGGTGGAAGCCATGGCGCGTGACGGCTGCCGGGAGATCGGCATGTGGTTCGTATGCTGTCGAGGGTGACCACTCCCCCGACCGACCATGCCGATCACGTCTGGCCGGGAGAGTTCACGTATTGCCCGCATTGCGCACACGCACTCGAGACCGTCACGGTCGAGGGCGAGCCCAGGAGGCGCTGCCCGGGGTGCGGTTACGTCCACTTCCGCAACCCGGGGGTGGGCGCCGCCGTCGTCGTCAGGGACGAGGCTGCCAGGGTGCTGCTCGTGAAACGTGGCGAGGGAGCGTCGAGACCCGGCAGGTGGTCCGTGCCTGCGGGATTCGTCGACTACGGCGAGGAGGTGCGCGCCGCGGCTGCCCGGGAGCTGCTGGAAGAGACCGGCCTGGTCGCCGAGATCGGCGACGTGATCCACGTGGCGTCCAATTTCCACGACCCCGAGAAGCTGACGATCGGGATCTGGTTCGCGTGCCGCGTCGTAGGAGGGGAGCTGGCGGCCGGCGACGATGCAACAGATGCGCGATTCTTCCCGCTCGACGACCTGCCTCCGCTGGCGTTCGAGACGGACGCCGAGCTGTTCCACATACTGGCGCAGCGTTGACCTGCTGCCGGCGCGCTTGCCAAACCTCGGCCCGGGCCGGATCATTCAGCGGTGAGAGCGCAGCGCGACCTCGGCGGTGATGGGTCCAAGGTGCGTGTCCTCGATCCGATCGCGGACGGTCTGCCCCGGGTCTCGCAGCCGCCACCGCAAGGGCAGCCGCCCCCGAGGCCGCATCGGTTCTTGCCGGTGGCGCTCGCCTTCTTCGCCTTGGCGGCTGCCTGGCTCGTCGCCCTGGCAGCCGGAACCGACGAGCCGGGGCCACCCGGCACCACCACGCCGCCCGCCGCGCAGGCCCCACCGACCATCGCACCCGGTCGGGTTGCCGTCGTGCTGCAGGCCCCGGAGGAGAGCGGCGGGATGATCTCATGGGCGGCCGCATCGCTCGGCAGCGAGGCGGTCGTCAACGACATCGTCCAGCTCGGCGGGCTGTATCTCGCGGTCGGCTCGCTCGAAGGCGCCCCGGCGGCGTGGCGCTCGCCGGACGGGATCCAGTGGCGGAGCGTGGCGGTGGGGGGTGCCGACGAGCCCGGGTCGATCGATGTCCTCTCGACGAACGGCGCCACCCCCGGCGACATCATCGCAATCGGCCAGAGCCGGGGGCGCGCCGCCGTTTGGCGGCCCCCACTCGTCCCGCAGCTCGAGCTCGTCGGCATCGAGCCGGAGTTGTCCGCCGCAGAGCTCGTCGCAACCGTCCGTCTCGGTGACGCCTGGCTGGTGCTCGGGCGGCAGGCGCCGTCTGGCGATTCGTTAGGTGAACCGTCTGGCGATGCTGTCACGTCGACCAGCTGGCTCGGGTCGCCGGAGAACGGCTGGAGCCTGGTGGGGACCATCCCGGGCAGCGTCTCAGACGTCGTCGTCCACGACGGTGTCGTGTACGCAGTCGGCGCCCAGTGCATCGAGACGGGCTGCCGCCCCGCCATCTGGACGAGTTTCGACGGCGCCGACTGGGAGCCGGTCGCCACCGAATCGACCGGCTTGCCGGGCTCGATCTCGTTGCGCCTCGGCGACCTGAGCGCCGTTGCCGCGGCGGGTGACACCCTGATCGCCGTCGGAGCCATCGGCACCGGCGAGGGATCGCGCGCCGCCATCTGGCGGTCGATCGACGGGAAGAGCTGGCGGGAGACTCTCCCCGGCGAGGGGGCAGGCGTCACCATCGTGATCGCAGCCATGGCGCTGCCGCTCGACGACGACACCCCCACGGCGATCGTCGAGGTCGGGGGGGAGCGCTTCGAGGTGACCACCGGGACGGTCATCGAGACCGACCTCGGCGACGTCTTGGTGAGGGCGGTCGATCGGGACGGCGTCCACGTGGTATACGGCTGCACTCCATACGGCCAACCGGAAGGGACTTGCGGGGGATCGATGTCTCCGGGACGGCCCCTCGAGATCGGCGGCCTGGAGCGTGCAACACACGTAGCGGCCTTCGGCGAAAGAGTCGTCGTCTCGGGCGTCGAAGGCGTCGCCCGGTCGCGCCCTCTCACGTGGACGTCGAAGGACAGCGGGACGACGTGGCGCGAGTCGGTCGTCACCGGGACGGGAGCAGGAACGCTGGTGGCGACCCGCCTCGCCGACGTTGCTCTCATCGTCGCCGAGGACGGCGAGTCGACGGTGGCGCTCCGAGGGGTGTGGAGGACATCGGAGGAGATCGCAGCGGGCCTCGACAAGGTCGACCGGCTGGTGGCGGCGCTCAACGGCTCGGGAACGGCGAACGACCTCGTCGATCTGCTCGCCAAGGACGACCCGGCGACGCTGGAGATCCGAGGCCTCCCCGGGATCGGGCCGATGATCCCCCACTGGGTGAGCGACAGCGGCAGGCGAGTGCGCACGGCCGCCGTTTCGGACACGCTCGAGTTCGCCGCCGTCACCCGGCTCGACGTGACCCTGACGCAGTGCTCGGGCACCCACGACTTCGAGGCCGGCCTCACAAGGGTGAGGTGCGGGTACCTGGCGACCTCCGCCGTCCTCGAGCGCCTCGGCCTGATGGGCTTCGTCCATGGGACGCTCGTGGCCCACGTGAGCGACGGGGGCATCACGTACGTCTCGGTGACGGGCAACGAGGAGCATCCGCTCCTCCAGCTCGCCGAGTGGGTGCTGTGGACCGATCCCCTGCGGTTCGCCCCGACGTTCGGCAGCCTGGCCGGCGACGGCTCGTTCGTGGTCGACCCTGCGCTGACGAGGGCAGCAGCCAGGCGCCAGCTGCGCCTCGCTCGCCAGTACGCCGCCGCGTCCCACCAGGCGGCGTCTCCATACGAGGCAAGCACGCCGTTCGGGTCGATGCAGTTCTACCCTTGGTCGACGAGCGGCCCGGGGGACGACCCCGCCGCCACATATCCCGACGTGACCTACGACGGCCGTGGATACGTGGCCCTCCAGCAACGGACCAGCTCGACGTGGGCGCTGTTCACCTCGCAGGACGGGCAGACGTGGACGGGGAACATCCCGGAGACCGACGCCGAGCTCACCAGGTTCCTAGGCGCCGCCGACCACACCATCGTCTCGGACCCTTCGGGTGAGGCCCTGTGGGAGTGGACGGGCACGGGACTCCTGCCCATCGACCTCGAGCGTCCCGAGGGGACGCGCGCCTACGCCACTTCGGCGGCGTCGCGCGCCGGCGTGACACTGATCGTCGGCAACACGGATCACGCCGACAGCGCCACCGGGATCTCCACGTGGCGATACGAGGCTGGGACGGCGACGAGAGTGTTCGACCCGAGGGACGTCGGGATCGTCGATCCGATCATCACTGCGACGGACTCGTGGTTCCTGATGCTCGACCGAACGAACGGGATCGCTGCCCGCTCCGACGACGGGGTGACCTGGGACCAAGCGGCCCAGCTCACGCTGCCGGGCGCATCCGTAGTCGAGGCTCTGTGGGTGGTCGGCGAGACCGTCTACGCCAACCTCGCGGTCGACGCCTCGTGCGTGCCTGGGAGCGTGGCCATCACGGCCTGTCGACCTTCGTCGTCCGTGAGGCGTCTGATAGGAGGCGCTTGGGAGGAGATCGAGGGTCTGCGGCTCGAGACCGCCTTCGCCGGCCCGCATGGCATCGTCGCGGTCGCCAAGCCGAAGATCGACCACCACACCGTCTCCGGGCCGTTGCTCATGTCCGTCGACGGCGAGACCTGGCAGCCGCTGGGCGCCTTCTACCCGGTGGCGATCGCCCCCGGGTCCACACGACGGGTGAGCGGAGCGGCAGTCGGCGACGACGGCATGCTCATCCTCGTCCAGAACGACGTCGGCGATACGCTCCTCGTCGGGTCGCTTCGCTAGCCGAGCGCCTCCTCGAGCGCCTCCTGGAACGCCTGGAGAGTGGTTGCGGCGTCCTCCTCCGTGTGCGCAGCCGACACGAACCACGGCTCGAGGCCGTCGTCGTTCGGCATCACCCCGCGCCGCACCATCGCCCTGATCACGGTCTCGTAGAGGCCGGCGTCGTGGTCTGCGGTGTCCCGAAAGTCTGCGGGCGGCTCGTCCGAGAAGACCAGCCCGAACATCGCCGGATGGCCGATGACGTGGGCGGGAACTCCCCTGTCGGCACAGACGGCCGCCAGCCCCTCCATGAGCAGGCGACCGACCTTGTCGATCCTGGCGTGCGGCTCTCCCGTCGACAGCACATCGATCGTGGCCGACACGGCCGCTGCGGCGATGCCGTTCCCCGAATAGGTGCCGGCCTGGACGATTCCCCCTTCGCTCCAGGCATCCAAGACCTCCCGCCGCCCCCCGATGGCGGCGACGGGGAACCCGTTGCCCATCGACTTGGCGAACGTGCCGATGTCGGGGGCGACGCCGAAGACCTCCTCGGCGCCCCCGAGGGCGAAGCGGAATCCGGTCTTCACCTCGTCGAAAACGAGCACGCAGCCATGCTCCGTCGCCAGGTCGCGCAGGCCCTCGAGAAAGCCGGGAGCCGGGTAGATGCCGAAGCAGTTGCCGAGCGCCGGTTCGACGAGGATGGCGGCGACCGACCGCCCCTCGTCGGCCAAGATCCGGGCGACGGCCTCGATGTCGTTGAAGGGCGCGGTGCGCACCAGGGGTCCGATGGCGGCCGGGATCCCGGACGACGCCTGCAAAGGCATGGGCGACCGTCTCGAACCGAGGCCGTCCGTCGGGCCACCGGGGGTGGAGAACAGGACGTAATCGTGGGCACCGTGGTAGCAGCCCTCGAACTTGAGGACGAGATCGCGACCGGTCACGGCACGCGCCAGCCGGACGGCATGCATCGTCGCCTCGGTTCCCGTGTTCGTGAAGCGCATGGCCTCGACGTATCCGACCGATGCCTGCACCTTCTCGGCGGCCTCGACCTCGCCCGCCGTCGTCATGGCGAACGTCGTCCCGGACTTCGCGGCGGCCACGACTGCGTCCACGACGGAAGGCTCGGCGTGGCCGAGCACGATCGGCCCGAACCCGAGTTGGTAGTCGATGTAGCGCTTGCCGTCCATGTCCCAGACGTATGCGCCCTCGCCGCGATCGATGACCATCGTGTCGTCGGGGCCCCAGTACCGGAACCCGCTCGACACCCCGCCGACGAGGACCTTGCCCGCCCGCTCGAACCACTCAGCAGTGCTCGTGCCTTGAAGACCCATGCTCTCGCCTCCTTGGCCGAGAAGGTAGTACGGCGGCCCCGGCTCACGTCCCGGCGGCGGCACGTCGAAGGGTTCCCAGCGGCACCGGGATGATGGCGCTGCCGGACGAGCGAGAATCCCCGGATGCGCTTCGAGTCCATGCCGAAGGTGGAGCTCCACCTGCACCTCGAGGGCGCCATCCCCGTCGCCACGATGTGGGAGCTCATCGAAGGGCGCGGCGGGCACCCGGACGTCCCCGACCTAGAGGCGCTCGTCCGCCGGTACGAGTACCGCGACTTCGCCCACTTCATCGAGACCTGGATCTGGATGAACCAGTTCCTCGACTCCTACGACGCCTTCCAGGCGGCCGCCGAGGCCGTCGCCGCCAGTCTCGCATCACAGCGAATCGTGTACGCCGAGGCTTCGTACTCCCCTTCCGACTTCGCTCGGTTCGACCTGGCGCCGGACGAGCTCGCCATGGCGATCCGTCGCGGGTTGGACCGCATTCCGCACGTCCGTGTCGGCCTCGTCGCCGACCTCGTGCGGGACAAGGGACCACAGCGAGCCGAACGGACGCTCGACGCCGTCATCGACGTGGCACCCGACGCAGGCATCGTCGGGATCACGATCGGTGGGTCCGAAGCCGAGTTTCCCCCGGAGCCCTTTGCCGCCGTGTACTCCAGGGCCCGCCGGTCGGGCCTCCGCCTCAGCGCTCACGCCGGCGAAGCCGCCGGGGCGGCGAGCGTGCGCGGCGCCCTCGACCATCTCGGCGTCGACCGGATCGGCCACGGAATCCGCGCCGTCGAGGACCCTGAAGTCCTCTTTCGCCTGGTGAACGGGAACGTGCCGCTCGAGGTGTGCCCGAGCTCGAACCTGGCGACCGGTGTGGCCGACTCTTGGGACACGCATCCTGTTCGGACCCTGATCGACGTCGGCGCCATGGTCACCATCAGCTCGGACGACCCTGCCATGTTCCACAACTCGGTTGCGGGAGACCTCGAGGCGCTCTACGGGCTCGGGTACGGCGACGCCACCATCCAGCGGCTCGCCGAGAACGCCATCGAGGCCTCATGGGCGCCGCCCACCGTGAAGCTGGCTCTCGCCGACGAGCTCGGCGCATGGTGGGACGGCATGGCGCGAGACGCTTCGTTCACGTCCACTTGAGGCGCCAGCCGATGGCGATCGCCGCCGGGACCTGACGCGCCACGTCACGCAGCGCCGACTCGAGCTCGGCACGCGCCACGGCGAAGACGTCGGGGCGATTGGAGACCGCCACCGCCAGCAGGGCGCACTGGTTCAGTATCGCCTCGTCCGCCGAGTCCGCCGAGAGCGTGCCGGCACGCCGTCGGTCCAGCAGTGTGGCGACGGCGTAGGCACTTGCCGCCACTTGCGGGTCGTTGACGATCGACTCGACGTTGGCGGCGAAGAGGCGGCCCCCGGCATCGTCGAGCAGGCCGACGACTGCATCGGTGAGCTGCGGATCGGTGAACCCATGGCGCCCGAGCGCGTGGAACAGGTTGCGCGTCAGGGACGGCTCGAGCCCGTTCTGCCACCGGACCGCCTCGAGCGTTGCGTTGCGAACGGACACGCCGATGAGCTCGCCGAGCTTGGTGTGATGGCCGGCCCATTGCAGCCTCCTGGCGCCGTGCGCCGGAGCGGCTACGCAGAACTGGTCCGTCCCGGTGCCGGTCGCCAGCCGGTCGGATGACTTGCTCGGGACCGCCAGCTCGTTGAGCGCCGCCGTCTTCGCCTCGGTGAGCAGCCCGACCGACCTGGCGAGTGCCCCGGACGACAGGCCGATGTTCGAGACCAGGATCGTGTTGATCGTGCCAGCCACGTTCGAGAAGTCTTCCGGCTCCTCATACCACGGGCCGGGGTCGCCTGCCGTCGCGGCGTTCGTCGCCACTCCTGCAGTGACGACCGCGGTGACCGTGATCTCCCTGAAGGAAGACCGCTCGATCGCCACGTACTGCATCTGGGCGGCGGTCCCCATGAGTGCCACCTCGGCGGGGTCGAGCCCGAGGGAGGCGCACACCGCATCGTGATATCCGGAGACTCCGAGCTCGGTGAGCTTGGCGTGTGCCCGGTCGTCGCCGGTGCCCTCACACATCTGTTCGTTGACGAGGTGCCGCAGCCCGGAGCGACTGCCACCGTTGACCGAGGACGTCGACAGCACGTCGTGCGGTTCGGCGAGCGAGACCCCGACGACCTTGCCCGTGCGCCAGATCGTGAATGTCTCCGCGGCGCCGAGCGTGATCGCCCCGGCGGGAATGGCGCCTTCCCCGCTCATGCAGTGCTCCCGAAGGGGGGCCACGGGGCGAGCAACCGCTCCGGCCAGGGCACGACACCCGCGACTGCGAGCACCAGAAAGGCGACGACCATGAACAGGAACGTAGTCACTCCGATCAGCAGGACGGCACGTCGGACGTCCGACAGCGTCGCCGCCTCCCTGTCCTCTTCACGACCGAGCCAGATCCCGTCCACGACCTTCACGCCGTCACGCCACACGTCGCCGACGAGGCGGAGGCGGAGCGCCCCGGCGGTGGATGCTTCGCTCCACCCGGCGTTCGGGCCGGGTACCAGCGCGTGCTGCCGCACGCCGCACCGGGCGGCGTCCCTCCCGGACATGCCGGGAAGGACGGCGGCCGCCAAGACGACGAGGAGCCACGTCAGCCGGGCCGGAACGAATGCGAGCACGTCGTCGGCCCGGGCGCTCGCCCAGCCGACCCGGCGGAACCGCTCCGACTTGTACCCGACCATCGAGTCCGCCGTGCTCACCACCTTGAAAGCCAGCAGACCGAGGAGCCCGAACAACGTGAAGTAGAAGAGAGGGGCGACCACGCTGTCGGTCAGATTCTCTCCCAGGCTCTCGATCGCCGCCCGGTTGCAGCCCGCTGCGTCGAGCCTCTCGGTGTCTCTCCCGACGAGCATGCCCGTGGCGGCGCGCGCCTCGCCGAGGTCGCCTGCGTCGGCGGCTCGGCCGATCGCCAGCCCATGGCCTGCCAGGTCTCGCACCGCGACGAGGTGAGCGCCCAGGACGACATAGGCGATCCACCCTGCGACTGCGGAGACCGCCCACAACACCGACAGCACACCGGCCGCAGCGCCAGCGGCCACCGCGACCGACACCAGGAGCAGGGCAACGCCGCCGGCGTACCCGTTCCAGCCGCGGGAGCGGAGCAGTCGCTCGCCACCACCGATGAACGACCCGATGAGCCGGATCGGGTGGAGGCGATAGCGAGGGTCGCCGACCAGCACGTCCACCAGCAGGACGGCAGCGACGAGCAGGAACGCCTCAAACGACATGTGGGGGGCGCCTCACCGGGCCCATCAGTAGTCGATACCGCGGCTCGCCGTGATACCCGCTTCGTAGGCGTGCTTCACCATGCGCATCTCGGTCACCGTGTCTGCGACCTCGATCAGCTCGGCCGGGGCGTCCCGACCCGTCAGGATCACGTTCACCTTCTCGGGGCGGTGCCGGAGCGCATCGACGACGTCCTCCGTCGCGATCCACCCCCAGTTCATGGGGTACGTGATCTCGTCGAGGATGACCATCTCGTACTCGCCACCTGCCAGTTTCTCCTTGGCGAGGCGCCACGCCTCCTGGGCGATCGCCTGGGACTCGCCGAGGTCCTCGGAGTCCCACGTGAACCCGTCTCCCAGCGCCCACCAATCGACGCCGAGGCGGCCGGCGACCTCTTCCTCGCCGACCTTCCACTTCCCGGACTTGATGAACTGGATCACCCCGACCCGCCAGCCCCTGGCGACGGCCCGCATGGCCGTGCCGAAGGCGGCGGTCGACTTCCCCTTCCCGTCTCCCGTGTTGACGATGACGACGGAAGCTGCCCGCCGTGGTCGCGGCTCCGGAGCGCTCGTCGGTGGCGTGTGGGTCATCTGGTGGCCTCCTCTCGGTCGCCTGCATGGTGCCGCCTCAGCGGGATGACGACGACGGTGCCTCCCGGTCCCTCGAGCACGGTCACGTCTGCGCCGTAATGACGACGAATGTTGTCCTCGGTGAGTACCGAGCGCGCCGGCCCGGAGCCGGCCACAGTCCCGTTCGACAGAAGGACGAGTCGGTCGCAGAACTGGGCGGCGAGAGTGAGGTCGTGCAAGGCGGCGACGATCGTCAGCGACCTGTGGCGCCGCAGCGCCTCGACCTCCTCGAGGACCTGCACCCTATGGCCGACGTCGAGCGCCGACGTCGGCTCGTCGAGCAGCAGCACCGGAGCAGCCTGCGCAAGGGCGCGTGCGATCACAACTCGCTGCAGCTGGCCGCCGGAGAGCGTGTCGAGGGGCCTGGCGGCGATGTCGACGAGGTCGAGGGCATCCAGGGCGGCCCGCACCGCGGTGGCGTCCCGCGCTCCCTCCCGCTCGAACAGGCCCAGGTGCGGGGTCCTCCCGAGCATGACGTAGTCGAAGACGAGCATGCCCGGAGGCACGACCGGGTCCTGCGGCACCGAGGCGAACAGCCTCGCCCTTCGCTTGGCTCCGATCGCCTCGAGCGCTTCGCCGTCGACCACGATCTCTCCCGAATGGTCGAGCCCTCCGGCGAGCGTCTGGAGGAGGGTCGACTTGCCGGCGCCGTTCGGCCCGATCAGCCCGAGCCACTCTCCCGGTGCCACGTCGAGATCGATGCCGCGCAGAACGGGGTGCTTCCCACGAACCACGCCGAGCGCTCGAACCGTGAGAGACGTCATGCCAGCCTCTTGTTCGAGCGGAGGACGATGAGGAAGAAGGGAGCGCCGAGGAAGGCGGTCACGACTCCGATGGGCAGCTCGGCCGGGGACACGAGCGAACGCGCCGCCACGTCCGCCCCGACGAGAAAAGCCGCCCCGAGGATCGCCGAGAGCGGGACCACCCGCCGGTAGCTGGTCCCGACGAGGAGGCGCACGGTGTGCGGCACGATGATGCCGACGAAAGCGATGAGGCCCGAGACGGCCACGACGGCGGCGGTGCCGAGCGTCGCAGCGAGGACCACCCAGCGCCGTACGGCGGGGGGGCTCACGCCGAGAGACGCCGCTTCCTCATCGTCGAGGGAGAGCACGTCGAGCATCCTCCGGCTCGAGAAGATCACGGCGGCGGCGGCGACGGCGTAGGGGGCGGCGACCCTCACCTCGGACCACCCCGTCGTGGCGAGCCTGCCGAGGATCCACCCGTAGAGAGCTCGCAAGTCGATCGCCGACCGCTGCTGCATGTACGTCTGGGCGGCGGTGAAGAACGCAGCCACGGCGACTCCGGCCAGGATCAGCGTCGCAGTCGACCGGCCCCCGGCCGAGCGCCCCAACGAGTACGTGGCGGCGACGGCGAGCACCGCCCCGGCGAACGCACCCACGGGGAGCAGCGGGCCACCCGAGGCGTTGGCGGCGAACACGATCGTAGCCCCGAGGCCGGCGCCGGCCGCCACGCCGAGCAGGTAGGGGTCGGCGAGGGCGTTTCTGAAGACGCCTTGATAAGCCGTCCCCGCCAATGCCAGCATGGATCCGACGATGACGCCGAGAACGATGCGGGGCATCCGGATCTGCCAGAGGATGGCCGCCTGCTGGTCCGTGAGGCCCGAGTCGACCTGAACGAGAGGCAGCCGATCCGCCAGCTCCCGAAGCGCCCCCATGGACCCGATGCTCGCCGGCCCGGTCAGCACGGCGATGGTGAGCACGACGAGGAGGGCGCCGACCGACACCGCCAGGGAGAGAGGCTCGACCCGCGTGCCCGATGCTTCGCTCACTTGCTCTCCAGCAAGGATCTCACCGCATCGCCCACCGCCCGCAAGAGGTCGACGATCCTCGGCCCCCAGCGTGAGGCGACATCGTCGTCGAGCTCGACCACCGCGCCGTTCCGAACGGCTTGCATCGCCTCCCACCCGGGACGCTCGGCGACCGTGGCGGCTGATTGCCCACAGCAGACCGTGTCTGCCAGGAAGATGAGGTCCGGATCCGCCTCGATCAGGTACTCCTCGGAGAGCTGCGGATAGCCGAATGCTGCACCGTCCTCGTCCGCACCGTCTGCGACGTTCACGAGCCCGAGCAATGCGTAGAGCCGGCCGATGAAGGTTGCCGAGGTCGCCGAGTAGAGGTCTTGCCCGAGTTCGTGGTAGTACGTGAGACCTGCCGCCTCGGCAGGCAGGGCCGCCGCGATCTCCGCCAGGTCGCTGGTCAACGCCTCGTTGAGCGCCGCCGCCTCAGGTGCGTGACCGGTGGCGGCGCCGAGGTGCTCGATCTGACGGTGGGTGTCGTCGAGGGTGACGGCCACCCCCTGGACGACGACCGGGATGCCAAGTGCCTCGAGCGACGAGACGAGATCGCCGGGGTCGAACGAAACGACGACCAAATCGGGCTCGTAGACGGAGATCGCCTCGACGTTCGGCGTCAGGCCCGACAGGTCGGTCAGCGGCGCCTCAGGGGGATATGTCGAGAACTCGTCCACGGCAACGACCTGATCGCCGGCCCCGATCGCGAACAGGATCTCGGTTGCCGTGGCAGACAGGGACACGACGGCGGCCGGTGCCGCGGCGATGGTGATGGATCCGTTGTCCGCATCGATCGTCACCGGGAAGTCTGCCGCCCCCGTCGTCGGCGTCGCCTGGGTCGTCGACGGCTGGGCCGTGCTCGGCACACCGGCCGTCGTCGTGACCACAGGGGTCGTCGCTTGCAGGGGGGCGGTGGTCGTGGCTGCGGCACCGCCGCACGCCGCCGCCAGCACCACAAGTCCGATGGTGAGGTTCCTGAAGCGCAAAACATCCTCCCGGCGGGAGGATGAAGGGTGGGTCGTATGGTCCGGGGACCGCACGAAGTCGCCTTCATCCGAGACTCGTTCGTGGCCGGGAAGGCAGGCGATCTGGCTCGCTCTCCGAGGAGAGCATCACAGCTGCGGGACAGCGCCCGGGATCTCACCGGGACTTCGCTGGCTTCACGGCCCCCCCGTGAAGGGGCATCCTGATCATACCGCGGCACGGCCGGCGGCATTGACCGCCGGTGCGGCCGCACGGCACCCGTCGAAGTCAGCGCCTGGCTGCTTCGTAGAAGGCGGCGCTCGCCTCGACCTGGTTGAACGTGAAAACGTGGACCCCTGCGATGTCGAGCTCGTCGGCGGCGGCGATGCGGGCGAGAGCGTCGACGAGCTTGCGTGGCCGGTATCGGCCGGGTCGGAGCAAGCGCCACAGCGCTCTCCTGTTCTTGGCGAGGTGACGCATCGACGTCCCGACGCCGATGCGGGCACCGATCGACACGAGCTTGGCGGTCTCGATCACCCCGGGGACGCCGATCACGACGGGCAGGGCGATACCGGCGAGGCGCTGCTCGCCGATCCAGGTGCTGATGCGTTCGGCGTCGAAGCACATCTGGGTCGTCATGTACGAGGCGTGGGGCTGCTTGTCGAGGAGCGCCTGCCGGAGTCTGGCGTCGTCGATGACCGGGTGGCCTTCCGGGTAGGCGGCGACACCGATCCGGGTGAAGGAGTGGTCGAGGCCGGCGAGCGCCTCGAGAAGGGAGAGCGCGTCGGGGAAGTCCCCCGGGTCGGCTCCATCGCCTCCGACCACGAACGCATCGGTGAGCCCGAGGCCTGCGAGCCTCTCGACGATCTGGCCGAGCTCGCCCGCCGATTTCGTGAGCCGGGCGGACAGGTGCGGGATCACATGGAATCCCCGACCGGCGAGCGCCTCGCACAGCTCGACCGTCGCCAGCATCCCCTTGGCCGGCGAGGCGGTCACCGATACGGCCGCCCCAAAGGGGAGATGCTCGGCGGCGGCGAGAGTGCTCTTCATCGGAATGAGCTCGTACACCACGTGGCCGAGCAGGCGAGCCGTGCCGGCCTCACGATCACTCACGACCCGGCAACCCGATCAGAAGAGGCCGACAACGTTGCCGTCCTCGTCGATGTCGACATTGAGGTATGCAGGTGTCGATCCGAATCCCGGCATGGTCCTCATCTCACCGAGGAGGGGGTAGATGAAGCCGGCGCCGACGGAAGCTCGCACCTCGCGGACCGGGACGGTGAAGCCGCTTGGAGCGCCCTTGAGGCTGGCGTCGTGGCTCATGGACAGGTGGGTCTTGGCCATGCAGATCGGCAGGTACCCGAAACCCGCCCTCTCGAACTCGGCGATCTGCCCGTCGGCGATCGGTGAGTACTCGACGTCCGCCGCCCCGTACATCTCCTTGGCGATGATCTCGATCTTCTGCTTGATCGACATGTTGAGCGGATACAGCGGCGCCCACTCGTTCGCTTCATCGCACGCCTTGACGACCGCCGACGCCAGGTCGGTTGCCCCTGCGCCGCCTTGTGACCAGTGATTGGCGACGACGGCGTCGGAGGCGCCCGCCTCGAGGGCCGCCTGACGGATCAGGTTCATCTCGGCCGTTGCGTCCGTCGGGAAGGCATTGATGGCCACCACGACCGGCACACCGAATCGCTTGACGTTCTTGATGTGTGCCAGCAGGTTCGGCAGCCCTGCCTGGAGGAGGGAGAGGTTCTCCTCGGTGTACGCCTTGTCGAGCGGCCTGCCCAGCACGACCCGCGGGCCTCCGCCGTGGGTCTTCAGGGCTCGGACGGTGGCGACGAGCACGACACAGTCGGGGTGGAGGCCGGACGTCCTGCACTTGATGTCCATGAACTTCTCCATGCCCATGTCGGCACCGAAACCCGACTCCGTGATCACGTAATCGCCGAGGTGGAGAGCGATACGGTCGGCGAGGATCGACGAGTTGCCGTGGGCGATGTTGGCGAACGGGCCGGCGTGGACGAACGCCGCCTGTCCTTCGAGGGTCTGCATGATGGTCGGGTGCAGGGCGTCCTTCATGAGAACCGTGACCGCTCCCGCGATCCCGAGGTCCTCGAGCGAGAGCGGCTTGCCGCTCTTCGCGACTCCGAACACGACCCTCCCGACCCGCTCCCTGAGGTTGCGAAGGGCGCTCGCAGCAGAGTCCCCGTCCACGAGGGCGAGGATCGCCATGAGCTCGGAGGCGACGGTGATGTCAAAGCCCGTCTGTCGCGGCATGCCCTCGGCGCGGCCCCCGAGCCCGACGATCACGTTGCGCAAGGCGCGGTCGTTGACGTCGACGACGCGGTTCCATTGCACGTTGAACTCGTCGATGTCGAGCCTCCGCAGACCGGCGCCCGCCAGGGCTTCGTCGGTCATCCTGCCCTCGTGGTACCAGCGGGCGTCGATGGCCGCAGCCACCAGGTTGTGCGCCGCTCCGATGGCATGGATGTCCCCCGTCAGGTGGAGGTTGAACTCGTCCATCGGGATCACCTGGCTGTACCCCCCGCCGGCGGCGCCGCCCTTGATGCCGAATGTCGGCCCCATCGAGGGCTGCCTGATGCAGGCGATCGCCTCGTGCCCGAGTCTTCCGAGGCCCTGGGTGAGCCCGATCGTGGTCGTGGTCTTGCCCTCGCCCAGCGGTGTCGGCGTGATGGCCGTGACGTCTACGTACTTGCCTCGCGCCAGGTGCCCGATTCGCTTGAGGGCGTCGAGATGCACCTTGGCCTTCGACGAGCCGTATGGGATCAACTCGTCGGGGAGCAGCCCGATCCGCTCGGCGACGGCCGCGATCGGCTGCAGGGTGGCATCCCTGGCGATGTCGATGTCGCTCGGCACCGATGCGCTCACTGATCCTCCTCGACTGGGCCGGGCATCCGCCCGATCGTAGTGAAGGGCGGAGTCGGCGCGTCCTCCTCCGCAGGACCGATACCCGATGGCGCGTAGGATCAGCACGTGACCAGCAAGGACAGCCGTGCCGGGCGCGCCACGGGGGGCGCCGTGCGAACCGGCGTGTGGGCCCTGCACATGGCCCTTCCCCTGCTGGCGTTGTGGCTGCTCCTCGTCAGGCCGGACCTCGACGTTCGGTGGGAGCACCACTCGAGTCACTTCTGGCTCGTGCTCGGAGTCGCCGCCGTCAATGTGCTCCTCGGGTTTCGCATGCACTGGGCAGCGTGTGCCAGGGGCGACGCACGGCTGCTGCTCGTCTCGCTGGCCTTCGTCGCCAGCGCCGGATTCCTCTTCCTGCACGCCGTCGCCACCCCCGGCGTCGTGCTCGACGAGGCGAATGTCGGATTCGAGGTGGCAACGCCGATCGGTCTGGCGATAGCGGCGGTGCTCCTCGCAGTGTCGGCCGCCGACTTCTCCGAGGAGCGCCAGCGCAAGCTCGTCGGCCGGGCACCGCGTCTTCGGGCCGGCCTCCTCGCCATCATGGTCGCGTGGGCGGCCGCGTCGCTTCTCGGCCTCCCTCCCCTCGACTTCCTCCCGGCGGAGACGGAGGTGGATGGACCGCTCGCCGTTGTCGCCATGGGCGCGATCGCGCTCTACGCCATCGCCGCGGCCGGGTATCTGCGGATCCACCTGAGGCGGCCCGCCGTGATGCTCATCGCATTGATCACCGCCTCCGCTCTCCTCGCCGAGGCCATGGTCACAGTCGTGTTCGCGCCCAACTGGCAGCTGTCGTGGTGGCTCTGGCACATACTCATGACGGCCGGCTTCGGGTTCTTCCTGTACTCGGCGTTCGTGCAGTACCGCCGGGAAGGCTCGTCCGCCGGGCTGTTCAACGCGATCAGCACCGAGGCGACGGCGGCGGCGATTCGTACCCAGTACGGCAGCGCCCTCACCGAGCTGACGGCGGCGCTCCACAGATCCCAGATCGGCGCGTTGACCCGTGAGGAGATCGACAGGATCGCCGCAGGCCTGGCAGCACGCTTCGACCTGACCGAGCGCCAGACGGAGGTGCTCTCTCGTGCCGCCGAGGCGCTCGCCAACGAGCAAGAGCATGGCAGGAGGCTGGCGGTGCTCGCCGAGGTCGGAGCGGCCTCGCCGGTGAAGCTCCCGGAGAACGAGCTTCTCGAACGCATCGTGGCGATCATCGGAACGGCTTTCGCACCGGACGCCATCAGGATCGGGCAGTCGGAGGAGGGCCTCGTCGCCTTCCTACCCGAGCTCACCAGCGGGGACTGGAGTGAAGGCGGCGATGTCGCCGCCTTCCCGATCCTCATCAAGGGCATACAGGCGGGTGTCGCCGAGTTCCGGAGGCCGATCGGCGAGTTCAGTGACGCCGACCGTTCCATATTCGAGATCTTGACAGCCGAGATCTCCATCGCCCTCGAGAACTCGCGGCTCTATGGCCAGGTGGAGAGCCTGTTCCGCCAGTACATGTCGCCCGAGGTGGCGGCGGCGCTGCTCGCCGATCCGAACGAGGCGCGCCTCGGCGGGCGGGTGATCGAGACGACTGCCCTGTTCGCCGACCTGCGCGGCTTCACCCGGTTCTCCGAGCAATCGGACCCCGTGGTGATCGTCGAGCTCCTCAACCGCTACTTCGCGACTTCGGTGCCCATCGTGCTCGAGGAGGGCGGCACTGTCGTGCAATTCATCGGCGATGCCATGCTCGCCGTCTTCAACACCCCCAACCGTCAGGACGACCACGCCTTGCGCGCCTGCCGAGCGGCGCTGCGCATTCAAGACGCCATGCTCGAGGTGGCGCCCGGCGACGACATGCCCCGGTTCCGAATCGGCATCAACACGGGCCCGGCGCTCGTCGGCAACGTCGGCAGCGACGAGATCCGCAGCTTCAACGTGATGGGCGACACGATCAACGTCGCCGCCAGGCTCGAAGGAGTTGCGTGGACCGGCAACGTCGTCATCGGGGAGACGACCAGGCAGGCGATCGGGGAAGCAGGCGTCGTCGAGCCGCTCGGAGAGCTCGAGCTGAAGGGGCGGACGCAGCCGGTGACCGCCTACCGGCTCGTGGGCCTCAGGGCGTCTCAGGAACAGCACGCCTGACGGATCGCCTTCGTCGCTTGGCCACGACGCGCAGGCGATGCTCTTCGTTAGGGGCTCGATTCACGTCGTCGGCGGCCGCTCGCGAAGCCTGATCGAGGTCGACCCGGTCGACGGTGAGGGCGGCGACGATCTCGTCTATCGAGGTCGACTCGGCCGACGCGATGAACCTGCCGACGAGGTGCATCGGGCTCCATCCTCGGACGATGGCCCTGCCGAGCCAGGTGGCGTCTCCGTCGCGCTCCGTCACTTCGGCGGAAGCATCGGGGACCTCACACAGCCGGTTGGCGAGGCTCCAGGCCAGGTCGCGCCCCATCCTGATGCCGATCCGCATGAACGTCTCGTCCCAACTCCCACCGAGCCTGTCGAGCAGGGACATGCGAGGCGAGACGGCGCCGAGACCTCCCTGCAGCCCGTCGAGGATCTGGAAGAGGATCTCGTTCACGCGGACGAAGTCGGCGTACAGGGGCGGGAGACGTCCCCCGCTCACCTGCGCCGCGGCGACACCCAAGTCGAGGTTGATGTGAGCGTTCATGCCGAGCAACACATGTTGCAGGATCATGTGCCGGCGCGTGGCTTCTGCGATCTCGAAGGCGAGCGTCCAGCAGGCGGGCGGCTCGCCTTTCGAGCGGTGACGGTCGTAGGCGTCGAGGTAGAGGTCGGCGAACACGACGGTCAGCTCCTCGAGGCGGGCGTCGTCGTCGAAGAAGCCGCCGGAACGTACCGCGTCTCGCACCGCGCTGGTGACACTCCGGTACATCGCGGGGAACACCGCCAGGTAGCTGGCGGCGGCGCACGACTCGTCGACGATCTCGTCGAGCTTGGCGACCGTGTGATCGAGCGACGTCGTGGCCATGTGCGGCCCAACGTACTGCGGCACCGTCCGGCCCGCCTCGATACGCCCCGCGGTCGATCAGTCTCTCGGCGGCAGGACCCGGACCGCAGATGAGCTCGGGGTGTGGCCCGCAGGCTCCCGGAGCCCGTCGACGAGCCGGAGGGCGATATGGTCGGCGAGCGGGCTGCTGCCCTCGACGCCGACGTCCCGGTTCCATCCCCAGGCGTCTTCGTAGCGCTCCGAGACGGCGTTGGCGAACGACCGGAGCCCGACCGCCAACGCAACGAGCGCCACCGCATAGGTGCCGATCGTCGTGACGAAAGGTGCCAGCGCCATGAACAGGGCGATGCAGACCGTGGCGGTGACGCCGTTGAACGACACCCTCAGGGTGCGAAGGTGCTGCTTCTCCAGGCGCTCCGCTGCCGCCTTCGCCGCCCCCGGCGTGCGGTGGCGGGAGCTCGACTCGACGGCCGGTTGCCGGGGAGGGCGTGCCAGGACGTCGAGCTGCCAGGATCCGGCAATCGTCGCGGAAGTGCGGCGGACGCGGTACGGGCCGCTCTCGTAGCCATCGTCGTGGCTCTCCCAGTCGAGGCTCGGCATCGTCGTCCTCTCTCCTTGCACCACGAGTATGCACCGAACCGCGCCACAGGTGAAGCCCGGGATTCCTCGACGACCGTCATCAGCCGGTGACCTGCACCGGCGGTAACGTGCCCTCGCACCGAGCGCGGAGGAGTGCAAGTGGCCCGGGATCTCGAGATCTACCTCGCGGGAGAGTGGACGGAGGGCACAGGTGACGGACATCACGAGCTGATCTCGCCGGTGACCGGTGAGCACGTCGCCAACGTCCCGATGGCGTCCGACGCCGACGTCGATGAGGCGGTCACCGCCGCCAGGGCCGCCCAGGAGGAGTACCGCTTCTGGTCGGCGTTCGAGCGGGCGGAGCTGTGCCACAGGGTCGCGGCGGCCATCGAGGACCTCGTTCCGGAGATCGCCCGCATCCAGACTCTCGAGCAGGGCAAGCCGTACCACGCCGAGTCGCTGGCGGACATCACCGAGGCGAATCAGTACTTCCTCAACGCCGCCGAGGACGTCAAGCGCCTCGGAGGCGAGAACATCCCGACGACCGACCGCAACAAGCGGATGTTCACGTTTCGGCGTCCCGTGGGCGTATGGGCCGCCATCACGCCGTGGAACTTCCCGGTGACGATCCCGCTCGAGTACGTGGGTCCCGGCCTGGCCGCAGGCAACGCCGTCATCGTCAAGCCTCCCCAGTTCACCTCGTGGGCGCTGCTCAAGCTGGCGGAGGCGTTCGATGTCGCCGGCGTTCCCAAGGGTCTCATCTCGATCATCCCCGGCGGAGGGGACATCGGCGAGATGCTCGTCCGCCACGCCGGCGTCGACGGCATCGGGTTCACCGGATCGTCGGCGACCGGGAAGAAGATCATCGCCGCCATGGGCGTCAAGCGATCCATCATGGAGATGTCGGGCAACGGACCGACGATCGTCACGGACGACGCCAACGTCTCGGCCGCCGCCGGTGCCGCCGTCTTCGGGGCGTACTACAACGCCGGCCAGGTCTGCTGTGCTACGGAGCGGGTCATCGTGACGGAGGCCGTCCACGACGAGTTCGTCGAGCGGGCGCTCGAGGCGTCGAAGGACGTGCGGCTGGGTGACCCCTTCGACGAGGCGACCAACATGGGGCCCCTCAACAACGAGCCGACGGCGATGAAGATGGACCGCCATCTCGCCGATGCGACCGACAGGGGCGCCACGATCCTCGCCGGGGGACGGAGAGCGCCCGGCCATCCGACGAACCTGTACTACGAGCTCACCCTCATCGACCAGGTACCGGAGGAAGCGGCAGTCTCTCAGGAGGAGACGTTCGGCCCGGTGCTGCCCATCCTCACGGCGCGCGACGACGAGGACGCCGCGGGCATCGCCAACCGGACGAGGCTCGGGCTGCAGGCAGCAGTCTTCACCAAGAGCCTCCACAAGGCGTTCTGGTATGCCGACCGCATCCGCAGCGGAACGGTCGTCGTCAACGACTCGACGGACTTCTGGGAGACGTTCCAACCGTTCGGAGGGGCAGCGGGCACCGACACCGGCTGGGGGCGGGGCAGCCTGGAGGAATTCACCGACCTGCAGACGCTCGTCATCGACCTCGGAAGCTGAGCCGCCGACGCCCGCCGCCGCACGAAACAGCCGATGGGCGGCGGGCGGTCGGCGTAGGATCCCAGCCATGAGGCAGGCGAACGACGCGGCCCGGTGTATCACGACGCCCACGCCCACCTCGGGTGGACCATGCTGACGTTCCTGCGCCGCCTGCTCGATCGGTTCCGCGTGGCGCCGCAGTCAGGACCGCGTGTCACAGGCTTGCCGGCGTCTTCGAACGGCGCCTCCTCTTTCCACGTCAACTGGGACATGCCTCCGGACCGCTCGATCGTCGCCGTCGAGGCGACGCTGGAGATCCTCGTGCCGCCCGTCGTCGACAGGCTCCACTTCTGGGCTCTGCAGGCGAGCTTCGTCGGCCCCGAGGGGCGGCTCGGCGGAGCCCATCTCGGGCTGCAATGGCACCCGAGCCACCCGGGTCACACAGCCGTCAACTGGGGCGGCTACGACCGGAACGGGCTGATCCTCGACGGAACTTCGTCTGACCTGCCGAGCGCCCGCGGCAACGCCAACACACGCGACTACGCCTGGGCGCCTGCGACTCCCTACCGTCTGAGGATCTCGCCGGGAAGCAACGACGGGTGGTGGCTCGGAGAGGTCACGAACCTGGTGTCCGGCGAGACGACCAAGGTGCGCGAGCTCCACCCCGGCGGCGAACGGCTCATCTCACCCGTCGTGTGGAGCGAGGTCTTCGCCCGCTGTGACGACCCGGGTGTGACGGTGCGCTGGTCCGACCTCACGGCCATCGACGACCAGGGCGGCCACATCCAGCCGGCTGCGGTGCGAGCCAACTACCAGAGCCACGAGTCAGGTGGGTGCGCCAACACGTCGACGACGACGGACGGAATCGGCGTCCTCCAGGAGACGTCGACGATGCGCGCCACACCTCAGGGCGGCCGCCTCACGCTGTGACGGCGTCGGCGCCGGCGGCCACAGGCGCCTCCCCTCCCCCAGGCGTTCGTCTCGGGCCTGCCGGGATGAGCGAGCACACGAGCCCGACCTGGAGCCCGAACAGGAGCAGCCCGCTCGGGTAGAACCACGGGATGGTGTCGAAGAGCCACAGACCGAACGGGGCGGCGAGCAGAGCGAGCGCTGCCGGCCGCCTCCTGCCGATCCGAATGGCGAGCAAGGCGAGGAAGACGACGTATCCCACCCCGGCGACCACGCCCATCTCGGCGGTGATGAGGAGCACCGTGTTGTGCACGGGCGAAGGCAGCGTCCCATCCTCGTACTCGGGCTCGCTGGCCAGCGCGTAGTTCCACGGTCCGACGCCGACGACGGGGTGGTCGCCGATGATCTCCAAGGCGATCCTGGCGATCTCGAGGCGTTGGCTGCTGATCGAGTCGAGGTCCGTGGTGAGCGAGTCGTCCACTCTGGCCAGCCACCCCTGGCCGAACACCAGCGCCGGCACGGCGAAGCCGACGAGGACGGCAACCAATGGTCTGGCATGGCGGCCCGGGTCGTTCCGCCACGCGAACATCCAGAGGGGCACCAGCAGCAGGAAGCTGACGAGAACTGCCCGTGAGAAGCTCAAGCCGAGCGGGATCGCGGCGAGCCCGGTGGCCGCGATCCACAGCGGCCGGGCACGTCGCCCTGCGAACGCCACCCCGACGGCTGAGGCGACGAGCGAGAGCCCGGCGAGCATGTACGGGTGGGTCGAAGTGCCGGACGGCCTGACGAACGGGCCCGCCACCGAGAACACGGACTGCTCCCCGAGGATCCCGATGCGGCCGCCGACGACGATCTGGATCGCCGCGATGACGCCGGCGACGGCAACACCGGCCACGAGAGGGGCGGCAACCATCATGCGGGCCCGGCGGCGCGGCATAGCGGCCACCTCGAGCACGACCACGACGACCACAGCCAGCCGTATCAGCAGGCTGAGCCCCCGCAAAGTCGGGTTGAAGGCGTACGAGACGGCAGCCGCGGCGAGCAGCCACCCGACGAGGTGCACCCCGGGCGAGCGTCTCGCATCGATGACGCGCCGCCAGACGGTTGGTCCGGAGAGCACCAGGAACACCACGCCGGCGACGTCCGAGGGCGTCGCGGTGACGAGGGTGTCGAAGAACCGGAATGTCTTCTCCTCGTACACCGCCAGGACGGTGAGGAACTCCCACGGCAACATGAAAGCCATGAGCACCAAGGGCGCCAGCCGTAGCGGCGCCGTACGGAGATCGGAGGTTGGTGCTGTTGGTTCGCTCATCGGGTCATCGGGCGACAGGATGGCGTGCCGCCCATCCGAGGTTATCGGCAGCGGGACGGCAGCCTGAACCGCACCCGATCCGGCTGGGTACCATCCGCCCATCATGACCTCCTACTGGCACCCATTCGCCAACATGGCCACAGTCAAGGGCAACGAGTTCGTGGTGACCCGCGGCGAGGGCGTGTACGTGTTCGACGCTGCCGGGAACCGCTACCTCGATGCCACCGCCAGCCTGTGGTACGCCAACATCGGGCACGGACGGGCCGAGATCGTCGAAGCGGTCAAGCGGCAGATGGAGAGCCTCGCCGCCTTCCACACCTTCGGCGACTATGCCAACCCGACGACGCTGGCACTCGCCGACCGGCTCGCCTCGATCGCTCCCGTCCCCGGGAGCAAGGTGTTCCTCACGTCGGGCGGGTCGGACTCGGTCGACACGGCGGCCAAGTTGGCACGGCGCTACTTCGCCGAGACGGGAGAGCCAGAACGGGTGGTGTTCGTCATCCGTGACTGGGCGTACCACGGGATGCACGGCTTCGGGACGAGCTTCGCCGGGATCGATCCCAATCGGGCCGGCACGGGTCCGCTCGTCCAAGACGTCGTCAGGGTCCCGCACGACTCGGTGGAGGACCTGGAGCGCGCCATCGACGAGGTCGGCCCAGACAGGCTCGCCGGGTTCTTCTGCGAGCCGGTCTTGGGTGCCGGCGGGGTGCGGCCCGTGACGGACACCTACCTCAAGGACTCCAGGCGGCTCGTCGACGAGGCGGGGGCGCTGTTCATCGCCGACGAGGTGATCACCGGCTTCGGCCGTGTCGGTGCCTGGTTTGCCTCGGAGCGGTTCAGCCTCGAGCCCGACATCGTGACGTTCGCCAAGGGTGTCACGTCCGGCTACCTGCCGCTCGGCGGCGTCCTCGCCTCCCCGAAGGTGGCCGAGCCGTTCTGGGCCGACGGGACCGATGCGGTGTGGCGTCACGGATACACGTACTCGGGCCACCCGACCGTGTGCGCTGCGGCGCTCGCCAACCTCGACATCATCGAGCGGGAGGGCCTCATCCCCAGGGTGCTCGAGCTGGAGATCGAGATCATGGAGGCACTCGAGTCTCTTCTCGATCATCCGAACGTCGCCGGCCTGCGAGGAGGGGTCGGGGCGCTCGCCGCCGTGCAGCTCGACCCCGACCTCGTCGCAGAGGACCCATCCGCCGCCGCACGTGGGGCCGACGCCGCCAGGTCGGCCGGGGTGATCACGCGAGCCATCGCCGGCGGTGGATTCCAGGTATCCCCCCCATTCACGATCACGAGTGACCAGCTCGACGAGCTCGCCGCCGGGCTGCGCGCCGGGCTCGACGCCATCTGACGTCCCGACGATGGGTGCCGCCGCCGCCGTGGAGGAGCCGTGCTGAAGACCGTGGCGTTCTGGCAAGACGACTTCCCGCGGCCCAAGTCGCTCGCAGTCGGGGAGCTCCCGCCGACCACAGACGTCGCCATCGTCGGAGCCGGGTACACCGGGCTCTCCGCCGCCAGGGCGTTGCTGCGATCCGGCGCCGCGGTCACCGTCATCGACGCCGGGAGCATCGGGTCCGGTGCCAGCTCGGTCAACGGTGGGATGGTCAACATCGGCCTCAAGGCGCCGATCGAGAAGGTCTGGAAGGCATACGGCGAGGACCTGACGAGGCGGTTCTGGCAGGCGGGGCTCGACTCAGTCGCCCTCGTCGAGGAGATCGTCGAGTCGCACGGGATCGAGTGTGATCTCAGCCGCGTCGGCGGCGCCGAGCTCGGAACGTCCCCGCGTGACCTGCGGAGCTTCCGCCAGAGCGCCGAGTGGATCCATACCCGATTCGGTCATGAGCTCGTGGTCGTCGGGCCCGAGAGCATCCGTGAGGTGGTGGACAGCGCCCGCTTCACTGCTGCGACGATCGACGCCGCCGGCGCAGGCGTCCATCCGGCTCGGTACGTGTACGGCCTCGCCGGCGCCGTCGCCGAGGCAGGAGCGACTCTCGTCGAGGACGCCCCCGTCACGAACATCGCCCGCACGGTCACCGGCTACCAGCTGCTCACCCCGAGAGGCAAGGTCTCGGCGGGTGCCGTGCTGCTGGCGACGAACGGCTACACCGGCACAAGGCCTGTTCCGGCGCTCCGGAGGCGCGTCATCCCGATCGGCAGCTACATCGTCGTCACCGAGCCCCTCGATGAGGCGGTCGCAGAGCGTCTCATCCCCGCCAACCGGATGCTGTGGACCGCCCGGCGCTTTCTCAACTACTTCAGGCGGACACCCGACAACCGGATCCTGATGGGTGGGCGCAACGACCTCTCGACCGACCTCGACCTGATGGAGAGCGCCGCCATTCTCGGCGCCCGGACCACGGACGTGTTTCCCGAGCTCGCCGATCGTCGGCTGACCCATTCGTGGGGCGGCAAGCTCGGCGTCACGTTCGACCTCATGCCTCACATCGGCCGGGTCGACGGCATGTGGTACGCCCTCGGCTACGGGGGCCACGGCGTCGCCATCGCCACCTACCTGGGCGCCGAGGTTGCCGGCCGCATCACAGGAGAGCTCGACTCGAGCCCCTTCGAGGAGATCCCCCACCCGACGCGGCCGTACTACAGGAGCGAGCCGTGGTTCCTCCCAGCTGCCGCCCGGCTCTACCGGATGCTCGACGCGGTTGGTCGCTGAGCCGGGCTCAGTCGATCGCGGTCGTCCACACGTCCTCTCCACCTCGATCGCACCGCATGTAGCGTCACCGCCATGACGACCAGGGCCGACCTGATCAGGTACTTCCTGGCCGGAGTCGAGGCGGTCGGCCCAGAGCGCCTCGTTTCGTCGTGGCTCACCGCACACCCCGTCGCCGCCTCGCACGTCGTCGCCATCGGCAAGGCGGCCGGAGGCATGGCCGTCGGTGCGTCCCGCCTCGTGGACGCCGAGGAGTGGCTCGTCGTGGCGCCCCACGACGTCCCGGTGCCCACCGGAGCGAGGCTCGTCATTGCCGGGCACCCCACCCCGAACGAGGAGAGCTTCGCGGCAGGGAGGCTGCTCGTGGAGCTCGCCGACAGCATGGGCGAGGAGGACCACCTCCTCGTGCTGCTCTCAGGGGGCGCCTCGTCGCTCGCCGAGGCCCCGACGGAAGGGATCTCGC